>NZ_JAWHOO010000026.1:0-88954 GCF_032586855.1 Pseudomonas syringae group sp. J254-4
CGCCAAGGCCTCACCCGCTCCAACTGCCCAGCCAACCCCAACAACACCACCTCCTCCCCAAACCGCCCAGCAAAATGCGCCCCCATCGGCAGCCCCGCCGCACTCCAGAACAACGGCACCGACATCGCCGGTTGGCCACTTGCATTGAACAACGCTGCAAAAGGCGAATACCGATGCGACCGCTCGATCATGTCTTCAAGGCTCAGGCTTTCGTCGGGCACCACAAGCTCACCAATGCGTGCCGGCTCGCGTGTCAGTACTGGCGAGAGGATCACGTCGTAATCCTGCATGAATGTCGCCAGTTGGCGGCCCAGGGCGTGTATCCATTCGACGGCGGCGGCGTATTGCGCGCCGCTGACGCCGCCTTTGTCGCGCAGGATGATGCGTGTGCGGGCTTCCAGCTCGGCGTCCTGTACCTCAAAGCCACGCATGCGGCCCAGCATATCGACGTGGTTGCGGGTGTTCGCGCCGATGATGGTGAAGACGTGGTCGAGGAATTCCGGCAATACGACAGGCAGGCTGACGGGTTCGATGCGGTGCCCGAGTGACTCGCATAACTGCGCGACGTCTCGCACGGCGGCCAAGCTCTCGGCGGAGGTTGGCCAGGTGCCTGATTGTTCGATGAGCGCGATGCGCAGGGTTCCGGGGTCGCGTTGGGCGGCGCTGACGTAAGACAGGCTTTGAACCGGGCCTGCGTAAGGCGCGCCGAGGTCCATGCCTGCCGTGGCGTCGAGCAAGGCTGCGCTGTCGCGTACCGTCAGGGTGATGGCGTGCGCGGTGCTCAGGCCTGCCCAGCCCTCGCCGACCATCGGGCCGGAAGGCATGAGGCCGCGGCTGGGTTTGAAGCCGAATACGCCGCAGCAGGATGCAGGCACTCTCAACGAACCGCCGCCGTCGTTACCGTGGGCAAAGGGCACTACCCGTGCGGCCACGAGTGCGGCAGCCCCGCCACTTGAGCCACCGGCGCTGTGCTCGAGGCTCCACGGGTTGCGGGTCGCGCCGAAGCGTGTGGATTCGGTGGAATAGGACGTGCCGAATTCCGGCGCAGTGGTCGTCCCGGCAAGCACGCAACCGGCACGCCTCAGGCGGCTGACAACTTCGGCTTCAAAGGGGGCACGGAACTCGTCCATGGCCAGCGAGCCATTGCTCATCCGCGCGCCATTGACCGGGGTAAACAGGTCCTTGATCAGCGTTGGCACACCTGCGAAAACGCCTTGGCTTCTTGCAGCGTCCAGTGCCGCGCTGCGAGCCGAGTCATACAGCCGCTCGGCGACGGCGTTGAGTTGCGGCTCAACGTGCTCGATGCGCTGAATCACTCCCTCCAGCAAATCGATCGGCTGGACCTCGCCGCGCCTGACCCACTCGGCCAGGCCGGTGGCGTCTTCATCGTTCAACAACGTTTGAATGTCTTTCATAGGAAGGTTCCTGATGGCCTGAATTCGAATGGGAACTAGATCGTCGATCTTGCAACCGTTTTTAGAAACTGTGACCTACCCGCAACGCCACGGTGTAGCCCTCGGTGCGGTTGCGTGCGCCGAATTCCTTGTAGAGGTGAAACCACGCCGCAGGCATGCCGGGCATGAAGTAGCTGATCGCGGGGCCGGCTGCAACCACTCGGGCGCGGTTGCCGGTGTCCAGCCCTGGCGCATCGTCATCGGAGAATTGCCGGTAATAGAACCCGCCCAGTCCCAATGTGAAAGGACCTGCGTGCTGGCCCACGGCAAACTCGTGACGGTATTCGACGCCGCTCTTGTAGTCGGTCGCAGGGTTGCGGGTGTTGATGTCAGTCTGAAAGCTGCTGGACACTTCAAAACCGCTGTCGCTGATGTAGGTCGCGTTTACGGTGGGAGAAAACGTCCAGTGATTCAGCCCCGGCGAAATAGGACGATTCTTGTCGTAGTCGCCGGTAGGTGTCTGAATCTGCATCTGTGCGTTCACGAACAGGTTGGGGGAAAGGTCCCATTGCAGTATGAGCGGCGACACTGAAATGTCGGCCATCCTGAACGGATCCGCCTTCAGGTCCAGCGGGCCGCCAGGCGTCTGGACCCGGAACGAGGCATCCATCTGGAAGAAAGGCACCGCTACGCTGTAGCCATAGCGCGCGCCCAGTATTCTGTAATCGGTCATGCGAAAGTACGCAACGCCGATGGACAGAACGTCCAGGGAAAAATTGTTGTCCAGCGAGCGACCGTGGCGGTCTTTCTGCACATTGGTCGAATAGAACGCCACGCGCATTCCCAGCGTACCCACGGGGGTCGACGGAGGCAGGATGCCCGCACCGAAATCGTAAACACCGAAGGAGGTAGTCGGTGCTCCGTTTTCAGTTGCCTGAACCGTGGCAGCAAGGCTCATCAAGCCGAGCGTCAAGAAAGTGAAGCGTCTGATATTGGAATTATTGTTATGGCTCATCGCATGCCCCTGACCACGAAGGTGGTGGGGTCATGCTATTGAGTCATGCTTTATGCCGTTATCCGTTTTCAGCAAAGATGTTTGCGCTGCAAGGTCTGCGACGGCGTTTCCCCGAACAGTGTCCGGTAGTCACTGGAAAACCGGCTCAAGTGCCAGAAACCCCAGCGCGCGGCGACCGTCTGCACGAGTTCGATCCGGCTGCTTTCGCGCAACTCGCGCCGCGCTGCGTTGAGGCGCAACGTGCGCAGAAAAGCCACCGGGTTGATGCCCAGCGTCTCCTGAAAACAGTACTGAAGTTTGCGGCGACTGGTGCCGATGTGGTTGCACACATCCAGAATCGACAGCGGTTCATCCAGATGCGCCAAGGCATAATCGCGGGCCCGATCCACCATTCTCTTGCGCGCCGTGGGATTTAGCGGCGGCGCCTGATCAGGTGCCACAAGTTCCAGCACCTGCAACATTACGGCATCACGAATGCCACGCCGGATCGACTCGTACTCAAGCTTCTGCAGGCACACCTGCTCTCCATTCAACAGGTTATCGAACAGCGCAGTGAACCTCGTGCGAACCGTTGGATCGGTCAAACGGTAACACTTGGGAAGATCGGTAATTTCAAAACGGCTGCCCTGACGTTCCAGCGCGTGAGCCAGGGCACTCTCTTCAATCGCAATGCCCAGTGCATCCAGTTGCAGCGGGGTACTCAATTCCGGAAGATTCTCGCCGTGCGCGACGATCATGCTCGACTCTGGAAGCGTGTGCCCGGCACAGAACGCAGGACCGTTGGCACTCAACGGCAAGGCGAAAATAATCGCCCCCTTCCAGGCTGTACCACTCTTGACCAGGGCCTGATTAGAGCGGTCGCGGACCAGTTGCAGCCAGTCCGAGCGGAATTCCGTCAGCTCTCCTTCAAAGCCACCGGGCGTCACCTGGTCGTAACGAACCTGCCAGCCGCTGAGATTGCGACCATGCTCGTCGATGTCACAAGTTTGAAAACGCCGCAGGTGAGGTGGTGGTGCCGCCTCAATCGAAGCCTTGTTCATCTCCACATAACGACTACTCATCGGCCTTGCCCTTTAATACGTTTCAAGGTCATGAGGCTAAGTGAAGGCAAGTTTCATTCCGGCAGCAAGGAGTTTGAGTGATTAATACAGCGAAGCTACCAAACTGCTTTCAAGCTTCATAAAAACTCTGCTCGCTTCAAATAGAAAGCGTCCCGTCGAGTCATGGTGTAGGCCCACTCGCTGTCCCAGCAAGACAAGCGGCCATCGCTCTCGAGTACTGATCACGTATACTGGCAATATATCATCACACATCTCGACCAAGGCATGTGCCGTCGATTACGCTTCGCCTGGCATAGGTATGGAAAACAGCACATGCCACAAAGAAGAAACCTGAAAGACTCTATTTTCATACCCTTGAAGCTGTCTCAATTGATCGGCCTTTTCAGTTGGATTATCAGCTGGTATGTGAATCCGTCTATTGAGCAATCACTGGATATATTTATTTATTGCGCTCTGGCGGGGGCGACGCTGTCAATCATTGTCACTTCCAACAGCAGAAGCATGACGACGTGGCGCCTGTTCGGCATTATCTACATGACCTCACTTACCGTTCTGTTCAAGGTACAGATCGAACGCATGGGCGTAGAGGCGTCGATGTGGGGATTGGTTGTCACTTCCCTGCTCATCACGGGAATGAGCGTATTCTTCGTCAAATTCATTGACTACGTCGCTGCGGCTGCTCTGATCTGGCTGATCATGTGGCAAACGGACCTGACGGCGGTCGGCGTCCACCATGCGCCTCTGTTTTATGTTTTCCTGATCAGTTCGACATTGTTGGGCGGCTCCCTGAATGCAACCTTCCTGAGCCTGGTCATGCAGACCATGGCGGCGAGTGATCGCTACCAGAAGCTGTCCGAAACCGACACGCTGACGAACGCCCCAAATCGCCGTGCTTTAGTCGCCAGCCTGGACAACGCACTGACGTCAGATGACACGTCCTCGCTGTGGTTCGCCATGCTTGATCTGGATAACTTTAAAAGCATCAACGACAACCATGGCCACGACGTGGGTGACAATGTCCTTATATGTTTCGCAACACTCATAAAAAACACAACGGGGCTGGTCAGCTTTGGTCGCCTGGGGGGAGAAGAGTTTGGCGTGATGTTATCCGCAGCAAACGCAGCAGACGCCATAGCGGCAATGTATCATTTATTGATGCACGCCCAAAAAGACCAAACAGCGAAAATGCCCTATTCATTCAGTGCAGGTATTGCGAGTTTGGCTCGGGCAAAAAACGTCAATGACCTGTTGAAAGAAGCCGATGAAAATTTGTATCACGCCAAACGGAGCGGCAGACAATGTATTGCCTTTGAAGGCAGGATAGTTTCCGCGACCGCTGGAAATGTGGAAAAGCAGAACCAAGGGGTGAAATCGGTTAATACGCATGCATAGCGCTAAGTCCTCTCAAACGTTATCGCCGCCCTGCCGAACCATCGAATAACGGTCAATATCCTCTCGCAATGTCCACCCCTGCCCTGACCAATACCGGCCAGCCGCCTCATTACCCTTCAGCACATCCAGATGACACTTATAAATTCCCAGCGCTTCCAGACACTGAAGGCAGCGCTCGACCAACTCGTGAGCTATCCCTTGTCGACGATACTCCGGCAGCACAATCAAATGTTGTAGATAACCCCGGCGGCCGTCATGCCCACACATGACACAGCCGCACAGAGCCCCATCAGCCTCGGCGACGAAGCTCATACCGGGGTTTCTGTCGAGGTAGCGTGCCGTCGATTCACGCGAATCGGCATCGCGCAGGGAAATGCCCGGTGTGTTGCGCATCAGCTCGATGACCGATTCGTAATCATTGATTGTCATGCTGCGAATCGTGATCACTGGCTAAGACCGGCCTGTTATTCCAATGGCGGAGCAGATTAACAGAGCATTTCGCTGATCAGATGACAGCGCTGCCAGAGTTTGCCTATCAACCCATAACGTTCTTTCTATTAGAAATATCCACGAAGAAGGCTAATCTGCAAGAGCATCGGCGAAGGCCGTGCGGTTTTACCCTGATAAGGAGATAAGAATGAGCTCAAGTTTTCTGTGCACGTTGCGGGCTCGTATCGCAGCAATCCAATGATCGCTACTGGCCTGATCGTTGATCGAGCGGCCGGTACGAACCCAGTGCTATGGAGTTCCGTCATCACTGTCTGAAGCCCCGCGAGTGGGCTGGATGGCCGGATGCAAATGACAAAAAGGTGTATCAAGCATGTCAACTGAATCGAAATGCCCCTTCAACCACGCTGCTGGCGGCGGCACCACCAACCGTGACTGGTGGCCCAAGCAGCTGAATCTGAAGATTCTGCATCAGCATTCCTCACTCTCCGACCCGATGGGCGAGAGCTTTGATTATGCCAAGGAGTTCAAGAGCCTTGACTTCGAAGCGGTCAAACAAGACCTGCGCGACGTCATGACCCGGTCGCAGGACTGGTGGCCGGCCGACTTTGGCCATTATGGTCCGCTGTTCGTTCGCATGGCCTGGCACAGCGCCGGTACTTACCGTACAGGCGATGGCCGTGGCGGTGCAGGTGCTGGTCAGCAACGTTTTGCGCCGCTCAACAGCTGGCCTGACAACGTCAGCCTGGACAAGGCACGTCGCCTGATCTGGCCAGTCAAGCAGAAGTATGGCCGCAAGATCTCCTGGGCCGACCTGATTGTGCTTACCGGCAACGTCGCGCTGGAGTCGATGGGCTTCAAGACGTTCGGTTTTTCCGGTGGTCGCCCGGATGTCTGGGAACCGGAAGAAGATGTGTACTGGGGCTCCGAGACCACCTGGCTGGGTGGCGAAGAACGCTACGGCGCACAGAAGAAAATGCAGCAGCCGGGCGACGGTACGCTGGTCGCCGAGCCGGAGAATCATGCCAACGAAGAAAGCCGCACCGCGAGCGGTGAGCGCAATCTGGAAAACCCGCTTGCCGCTGTGCAGATGGGCCTGATCTACGTGAACCCTGAAGGGCCTGAAGGCGTGCCGGACCCGGTCGCTTCGGCGAAGGATATCCGTGAAACCTTCGGTCGCATGGCGATGAACGATGAAGAAACCGTAGCGCTGATCGCCGGTGGTCACGCCTTCGGCAAGACTCATGGCGCAGGCCCTGCCGACAACGTCGGTCCGGAGCCGGAAGCAGCCGGTCTTGAAGAACAGGGGCTTGGCTGGAGAAACAAATTCGGCAGCGGCAAGGGTGGCGACACCATCACCAGCGGCCTGGAAGTGACCTGGACTTCGACTCCGACCAAATGGAGCAACGAGTACCTGGAAAACCTCTTTGGCTTCGAGTGGGAGCTGACCAAGAGCCCGGCAGGCGCGCATCAATGGACGCCGAAGAATGGCGCAGGCGCGGGCAAGATTCCGGATGCCCACGATCCATCCAAACGTCATGCGCCAAGTATGCTGACCTCTGACCTGGCGCTGCGCTTCGATCCAGCTTACGAGCAGATCTCCCGTCGCTTCCTGAACAACCCTGAGCAACTGGCCGACGCGTTCGCCCGCGCCTGGTTCAAGCTGACTCACCGTGACATGGGCCCGCTCGCGCGCTACCTCGGCCCGGAAACACCGGCCGAAGAGCTGCTGTGGCAAGACCCTATTCCGAATGTTGATCATGCGTTGGTGGATGATCAGGATGTTGCCGCGCTCAAAGGCAAGATTCTGGCTTCGGGGCTTTCTGTCTCGCAGCTGGTTTCAACCGCATGGGCAGCCGCTTCTACTTTCCGTGGCTCTGACAAGCGCGGCGGTGCCAATGGCGGTCGTCTGCGTCTTGCTCCGCAAAAGGACTGGGCGGTTAACCAGCCTGCACAACTGGCGGGCGTACTGAAGACGCTTGAGGGGATTCAGAGCGAGTTCAACGCCGCTCAGTCGAGTGGCAAGCAGGTTTCCATTGCGGACCTGATCGTCCTGGCCGGTAGTGCAGGTGTCGAGCAGGCTGCGAAGAACGCTGGCCAGCACGTCACGGTGCCGTTCACACCAGGCCGTGCCGATGCATCGCAGGAGCAGACGGATGTCGAGTCGTTCAGCTTCCTTGAGCCGATCGCCGATGGCTTCCGCAACTATCAGAAGGCGCACTACAAGGTCTCGGCAGAATCGCTGCTGGTCGACAAGGCGCAACTGCTGACCCTGACTGCACCGGAAATGGCTGTGCTGTTGGGCGGCCTGCGGGTCTTGAATATTAACGTCGGTCAGAGCAAGCACGGCGTATTCACCGACAAGCCGGAAACCCTGAGCAACGACTTCTTCAAGAACCTGCTGGACATGGGCGTTGAGTGGAGAGCGACTTCAGGTGCCAACGACACCTTTGAAGCACGTGACCGCAAAACCGGCGCAGTCAAATGGACCGGCACCCGTGTCGATCTGGTATTTGGCTCCCATGCTCAACTGCGTGCGATTTCCGAGGTGTACGGCAGTTCGGACGCTAACGAGAAGTTCGTCAAAGACTTCGTGGCCGCATGGACCAAGGTGATGAACCTGGACCGCTTCGACCTGGCTTGATGTGTTTGATGTGCTGAGTTGAAAAAACGCCTCCCTTGCGGAGGCGTTTTTTTTACGGCTATCAAAAAGCGAAGGCTGGTTTTATCAGCGACTCATCATGCTTGCCGCCTGCTCCGTCGCTTCGGTCGTTCGAGTCGCCAGCTTGCGCACTTCGTCAGCTACCACCGCAAAGCCCCGCCCAGCTTCCCCGGCACGTGCAGCTTCAATCGCGGCATTGAGCGCCAGAAGGTTGGTTTGGCTGGCAATGCTCTGGATAGTGCCGACTATCTGGGTCAGTTGAGTGATGTTCTCTTCCAGGTTTTTCTGATGCTGTGCTTCGGTGTCGCGAAGAGCATCCTGCTCATGCTTCAAATGCACATCCACCAACGCACCGACCACCCTCAGCGGAACACCTTCGGGATTGCGACGAGTCTGGCCGCGTGCACGGAACCAGCGGTACTCGCCGGTTTTCATCTTCAGGCGGTACTCGATATCGAACGGCGTCTTGCCAGTCCGGTCATTCAAGTGCGCACCGAATGCCGTCAGACTGCGCTCCTTGTCGTCAGGGTGCAGCCGTGATGCCCAGCTATCCAGTACGTCAGGAAACTCTTCGACTGTTTCGAAACCCAAAAGCCGCCTGAACTGTGGAGACCACCAGAACGGGTTTCTCGCATTGACCGGGTCGCCAGCAATGACCTCCATGTCCCAGAGCCCGTCGGAGAGCATCTCCCGGGCCAGTTCGAATCGGGTAATGATCACATCGTGTTCCAGATCACGTTCAAGCTCATCGTGAATATCACGAAGCGAGCCGGCGACACGCAGCGGCGTTCCGCGTGCGTCTCTTAACGTTTCGCCTTGGGCATAGAACCAGCGATAAGTGCCGTTCTTCATCGCCAGACGATTCTTGACTCGGTACGGCGTGTTACCCGAGCGGTCATTCAAATGCTTGGCAAATGCGTCGAGCGTGGCTTGTTTATCCTGCGGATGAAGCCGGTCTGCCCAGCTCGCCAGTACGTTAGGGAAATCTCGCTCGTCGTTAAAACCGAGAAGCGTGCGAAGTTGCTGCGACCACCAGAATCGATTGTTCGGGTTGACCGGATCGCCCGCTACGACCTCCATATCCCAGAGGCCCTCGCTCGACGCACGGTTGACCAGATCAAAGCGGGTCTCATAAGCGGCGGCCGAGGCAGAGGCTTCACCCAGAAGGTGGCGGGCGGTTTCCAGTTCCTGCTCAAGATCGGCGATACGTTGCTCGTCGAGACGACGCTGGGTACTCAGCGAACTCCAGCACTCAAGTACGGTGTTCTCTTCAGCGCAGCCTCTTACAACCGGCTCGCCAGCCCCCTTGAGAGAGGCAATAAGTTGTTGAAGGGCTTTTCTGTCACGACGTGGTCGGAATAAGTGAAACATGCACAGGGCTCTCAAAATAAAGTCAGATTTGCCGAGTCCCTGGCATGTCACTTCTTTATCGACATGCCGTGCGGTTTCTGAATCGTCAGATTGTGATCAGGTAATGGTCACTTGTTCCAGAATCAACTTCACGGCTTGCTGATCGGTTTGCGCCCCCGCCATCAACTCCGCTACCCAGCCGCAACCGGACTTCTCCAGATGAACTCGCCAATCACCGGGCCATTTCTCAAGCCCGTCCAGATTCAGGAATATGCAGCCACCCCGCTCAGCGTGTCCACCGCCAATTGACTGTTCAAAACAGAACGGTTTATCGGCTCCGGATGTATCGACGCTGAATAGGTAAACATCGTGTTTCGGGTCCTCAAGCGAAGGCGCACAATTGCGCTGACTGATCAGCTTCAACATTTCTCAATCTACTCCTGGCTATATGATTGACTGTGACTTCCATTACTTAGGGAATGCAGTTCGCGACGGTTTACGTCGCAAAGAGGACGCAGAGCGTCCAGACCGGCATGCCGACGCGGAGCGTCGCACGATAGTTGAGATTATCGTCCCCTACGCTCACCCCCTCGCTCCAAACCTGCGCAACACCACAACCCCAAGCAACGCCGATAACACCGACCCGATCAGTACGCCCACCTTGACCTCATCCACCAGCTCCGGTGCGCCCGGGAAGGCCAGTGCGCCGATGAACAGGCTCATGGTGAAGCCAATACCGCACAGCGCCGCAACACCGTAAAGCTGGCCCCAGTTGCTGTCGTCCGGCAAGCGGGCCAGGCCGGCGCGGATGGCCAGTGCAGCGAGGGCGAAGATGCCGACCTGTTTGCCGATCAGCAGCCCCAGCGCGACGCCCAACGGCACCGGGTCCAGCAGTTTGTCGACAGTGATGCCTGACAGTGAAACGCCGGCATTGGCGAATCCAAAGACCGGTACGACGGCAAAGGCCACCCACGGGTGCAGTTTTTCTTCCAGATGCAGCAGCGGCGAGCTGGCTTCTTCATCGGGTTTGCCGAGCGGAATGCACAGTGCCAGCGCTACGCCCGCCAAGGTGGCGTGAATACCGGACTGGAGCATGAAGAACCACAACAGCGCGCCGACAATCAGGTAAGGCAGCAGCTTTTTAACGCCCAAGCGGTTCAGCGCGACGAGCACGGCGATGGAGCCAAGTGCGGCCAGCAGCATGGGAATGGACAGATCGCTGGTGTAGAACAGCGCGATGATCAGCACAGCGCCGAGGTCATCGAGAATTGCCAGTGCCGACAGGAATATCTTCAGCGATAACGGCACACGCTTGCCCAGCAATGACAGCACGCCCAGGGCGAATGCGATGTCGGTCGCTGCCGGAATGGCCCAGCCGCCAATGGTGTCTGACTGGCCCCAATTGAATGCCACGTAGATCAACGCCGGAACCACCATGCCGCCCAGCGCCGCGAAGCCCGGCAAGGCGCGCTGGCTCCAGGACGCCAGCTGGCCGGCCAGCATTTCGCGCTTGATCTCCAGGCCCACCAGCATGAAGAAGATTGCCATCAGGCCATCGTTGATCCAGTGCGCTACCGACATCCCGGCGAGCACGGTATGCAGCGCTGCAAAGTAGCTGTCGGCCAGCGGCGAGTTGGCGACGATCAGTGCTGCCAGCGCAGCCGCCATCAGGATCAGACCGCCAGCGGCCTCAGCGGCGAAAAAGCGCTTGATGAACGCCAGCGCGCTCGGGGATTCGGTACGGGGGGTGGGGTTATGCATGCAGGGCTCCGCAGGGTACAGCGCAAAAAGGCCGCAACCTTACCACTCGCAGAGCCTGCCACAGCGCAGGTAAACCTGAGGATACAAATTAACGCGCATGCCCATCATAGCTTGAGGAATCAGGGCTCCTGTCTGCCAGACAACAGCCCTGCCCGCTTCACTTCTTGACGGTTTCTTCAAGCGTGAATCGGCCCAACGGGTTCTGGCCGAAGTGCTCGATGTTCTTGCGTGAAACACTGATGTAAGGGCTGTAGTAGAGGTCGATCCAGTTGACGTCGGCTTTGGCCATTTTCTGCAGGTCGATGTACATCTGCTCACGCTTCTTGGGGTCCATTTCAACCCGTGCGGCGGCGACCAGTTCCTTGACCTTGTCATTCTTGTAACGGGTCATGTAGTTGTTGTTGGTGTCATGGCCAAGCACGAAGGTGGTTTTCTGGTCCGGGTCGAGGATGTCGTTGGTCCAGTACATCACGGAGATGTCGTAGTCCCCGGCAATCAGCATGTCCCAGCTCTGGCTCGGGTCGACTTTCTGCAGCGTTGTGGTCACGCCAACCTTGGCCAGTTGCTGTTGCAGCATAACCGCAATTTGCTCGTCGACTTCGTTGCCAGCGTTGACCACATAGTTGAGCTTCAGGTCCGACGCACCGGCATCCGCCAGCATCTGTTTGGCCTTGACCGGGTCATACGGGCGTTGCAGGTTATCGGCGTAGTGATACAGCGCGCCCTTGGGAATGTAGGAATTGGCCACGGTGCCCAGCCCGAAGGTAGCGGCCTCGACCAGCGATTTCTTGTCGATAGCCATGTCCAGTGCCTGGCGTACCTCAGGCTTGGCCAACGCGCCGTGCTCATGGTTGAGCAACAAATGATCTTCACGGGTGGACGGGTCAAGGTGGACCACCAGATCAGGGTTCTTCTTCAGGTTTTCGACACGGGAGAACGGCACGTAGATCGCTGCATCCAGCTCGCCCTTCTGGACCATCAGCATGCGGGTGTTGTCATCCGGCACCGAGATCCACTCGACACCATCCAGACTAACGCTCGGCGCTTCCCAGAAGTTGGGGTTCTTGGCCAGAATCACCCGGTCACCGCGCCGCCACTCTTTCACCGTGAAGGCTCCAGAACCGACAGGCTTTTCGGCATACGCCTCTTCGCCCATGCTCTTCATGGCCTTCTCGGAGAGAATCGACACGTTGGGCAGCGCCAGTTGCGAGAGGAACGAGGCCGATGGATTCTTCAGGGTGATGACCAGCGTACGCGGATCTGTTGCGACGGCTTTGTCGATAATCTTGTAGGAATCGCTCCACAGCGAGCCCTTGTCGTCGCGAATTCGCAGCAGGCTGAATACAGCGTCGCTGGCGGTCAGCTCCGAGCCATCAGAGAATTTGGCCGGGCGTATCTTGAGCGTATAGGTCAGCCCGTCGGGCGAAATCGACCAGCTTTCCGCCAGCCCTGGCACCAGTTTTGTGCCCTTGTCGTCAACCCGGATCAGCACATCGTAGACGTTGGAAAATACCCAGTTGTCGATGTTTTGCGCGCTTTTGATCGGGTCGAAGGTGGTGCCGTCCTCACGACGGCCGATGGTCAGCACGCCCGCGGCTTCCGCCACTCCCGCTGCCAGGGAACAGGCCGCCAGCATGGCGACGGTCAGCATTTTCATTGGTCGAGCTTTCATACGAATGAACTCCTTGCCGGTGTCGGGACAGATGTTGTTGTAGGTCTGGATCAAAAAAAGGGTGCATCAAGTACGCAGTCGTAGCGCTGCTCGCCGACATGCCGGGTGGGTGGCGCGACGCTGGAACAGGTCGGTCTGGCGAACCGGCAACGCGGGTGAAAGGCGCAGCCAGCGGGTAAATTCAGGGGGCTGGGCGGCTCGCCCTGCAAGGGTTCACCGGGCAGCGGACGATCCGGATCAATCTCGGGGATCGCCTGGATCAGCGCCGCGGTATAGGGATGACGCGGTTTGAGAAAGACCTCTTCGACCGGGCCCTCTTCAACGATTTTGCCCAGGTACATCACCGCCACCCGGTCACACAGGCGGCGTACGATGGCAAGATCGTGGGCAATGAACAGAATCGCCAGGTTCATGCGCTGGCGTAGTTCCAGCAGCAGGTTGATGATCTGCCCCTGAATCGACACGTCCAGTGCCGCCACGCACTCGTCGGCAATGATCAGCCGTGGCTCGATGGCCAGCGCGCGGGCGATACCGACACGCTGACATTGTCCGCCGCTCAAGGTGCCCGGTTTGCGTTCGGCAAATTCTGGCCGCAGACCGACCATGTCGAGCAACTCGATGACCCGCGCCGGAATCTCGGATGCGCTGACCTTGCGTTGCACTTTCAGCACCTCGGCCAGCGTGGCACCGACGGTCATGCGCGGGTTGAGCGAGGAAGACGGGTCCTGAAAGATCATTGCTGTTTCACTGCGCAAACGCTGCAGACTGATACCACTGCCTTGGGCCATGTCGACATCATCGAAGACGATCTGCCCGGAAGTAATGTCGTTCAAACGCAGAATCGCGCGCCCCAGCGTGCTCTTGCCGCTGCCAGACTCGCCCACCAGGCCCAGCGTTTCACCTGCACGAATGCTCAGCGACACACCGTTGACGGCATGCACCCAACGCTTGTTGAGGCCCATGAAACCTGATCCGGGGGCCGGGAAGCGCACCACCAGATCGTTGACGTTCAACAGCACGGAGCCGCTCATGAAACGGCCTCTCGGGAGTCTGCCAGCGGGTAGTGACAGGCCGCTTGGTGGGCAACACCCATCGACCGCATCAGGGGTAGCGTCTCGACGCAGCCTGCGCCCGCATGGCCGCAGCGCGCCTGAAAACGGCAGCCGACGGGCAGCGCATCGAGCAATGGCGGCTGTCCGGGAATGGTGCGCAGCAGGCCACTGCCCGCGCTGCTGGCGGGCTGGCAGTCGATCAGGCCGCGGGTGTAAGGATGGCGGGCGCGGGCCAGCACGTCGCGCTTGCTGCCGTGTTCACACAATCGACCGGCGTACATCACCGCGATGGAGTCGCAGGTTTGCGCCACAACACCCAGGTCGTGGGTAATCATGATCAACGACAACCCGTGACGGTCGCGCAGGTCCAGCAACAGCCGCAGGATTTGCGCCTGCACCGTCACGTCCAGCGCGGTGGTCGGTTCGTCAGCGATCAGCACCTGCGGCCCGCAGCCCAGCGCCACGGCAATCATGGCGCGTTGGCGCATGCCGCCGGAAAACTCATGGGGAAAGTTATCCACACGCGAAGCCGGGTCGGGAATGCCGACCTGACGCAGCAGATCAATCGCCTGCGCCCGTGCCTCACGTTTCGAAGCGCCCTGATGCAGACGAAAACCTTCGGCAATCTGCTCGCCGATACGCATCAGTGGGTCCAGATGACTGCTGGGGTTCTGGAAAATCATGCCGATCCGCCGCCCCCGCATGGCACGCATACCGGCTGCATCCAGCGTTAACAAGTCAACATCATTGAGCAGCACCGAACCACCGCGCACGTGCAGGTCCGGCGATGGCATCAGTTGCATCAATGCCCGGCAAGCCATGGTCTTGCCAGAGCCACTTTCACCGACCAGCCCGAGAATCTCGCCCTGCTGCAGATCGAACGACAGCCGGTCGACCAGCGTTACCTCGCGGCCACGATTGTTCGCAATCACGCTCATCTCGCGGACTGTCAGCACCGGCGTACTCATTGTCGCTCCCCCAGGGTTTCGGCAACGCCGTCCGCCAGCAGGCTGAAGCCCATGGCCAGCGTCACGATGGCCAGCCCCGGAAAGGTGCAGATCCACCACGCAGACGTCAGAAACGCCTGCCCCTCGGCGACCATGGTGCCCCACTCCGCCAAGGGTGGCTGTACACCCAGCCCCAGGTAGCTGACCGACGCACCGCTGAGCAGCACCAGAACAGCGTCAGACATGGAAAACACAATCGAGCCGAACATCGCGTTGGGCAGCAGATGACGGAACAGAATGCGCAAGTGACCGAACCCCAGACTTCTGGCCGCCAGAGCGAAATCGCTTTCCTTGAGCACCAGAATCTGTGAACGGATCAGCCGCGCGTAAGACACCCAGCCCACCAGCGCCATGGCGATGTAGAAACTGCTCAGGCCCGGGCCGAGAATCGCAATGATCGCCAGCATCAGCACCAGAAACGGAAAGGCCAGAACGATGTCGATTACGCGCATGCACAGGTTGTCGAAACGCCCGCCGATGTAGCCCGACAATGCGCCGACAAACGTGCCGATGATGAACGGGAAAACCACCCCGAGCACACAGATCTGCAGGTCGATGCGTGCCGCCCAGATGACTCTGGACAGAATGTCGCGGCCAAAATTGTCGGTGCCGAACGGATGCGCGAGGTGTGGTGCGAGCATGCGCAGTTCGGTGTTCTGGTAAATCGGGTCATAAGGTGCCAGCCACGGCGCGAAGAGTGCCAGCAACAGCCACACGCCAAGCAATGAGGTGCCCAGCAGCATCGCCAGCCGGCCATTGCGCAAGCGCAGGCGCAGCCTTGAACGCCAGTGTGGGCGCAGATGGGCGTGGGCGACGGTCATTTGATGTTCACCCGCGGGTCTATAGCGACAGTGGCCACATCAGCGAGGAAGTTGACGATTACCGTGGCACAGGCGAGCACCATGGCTACCCCCTGCACCACCATGTAATCGCGACTGAAGATGCCGCGCACCAGCAACTGGCCGATGCCGGGGATGGCAAACAGGCTTTCGATAACGACAGTGCCGCTGATCAGCCAGCCGATGTTCACCGCCAGCAGGTTGATCGACGGCACCAGCGAGTTGGGCAATACGTGACGGCGAAACACTGCACCCTCACTGACGCCGCGTGCCCGCGCCGCAGTAACGTGATCAGCCTGCAGTTCCATGAGCATGCTCGCGCGCAGGTTGCGAATCAGCACAGCGGACAGAGCCAGGGCGATGGTCAGGCACGGCAGCACCATGTGGTGGGCCTTGTCCAGCCAGTCACTGCCGTAACCTGACACCGGAAACCAGCCAAGCTGCACACTGAACAGCAGGATCAGCATGATGCCCAGCCAGAATGCCGGCATGCCCAACCCCGTGGTGGTGAAGACACGAATCAGGTTATCGCCCCAACTGCCCTTGTTGCGTGCAGCGACCGTGGCCAACGGCACGGCGATCAGCAGAGCCAGCAGGACGCTGCCACACACCAGAAACACAGTGGGCTCCAGCCGGGTAACGATCAGTTTGAGCACATCGATCTTGTACAGCAGCGATTTGCCCATATCGCCCTGCAAGAGGTTTTTCATGAAGTACACATACTGCGTCCACAAGGGTTCATCCAGCCCGTACTGGGCGCGGATGTTGGCCAGTGCCTGCGGTGTAGAACGGGCGCCCAGCAGAATGCGCGCCGGGTCGCCGGGGATCGAGCGCACCAGAATGAAGGTCACCAGACTGATGCCGAACAGCACCGGCAGCAACTGCAACGGACGCTGGAGGATGAAACGATAACGACCCAGATTCATCAGACGCCCCGATGCTGTGACAGAAAATTCAGCAGGACCGGAAAGTACGCCGCCACCCCTTTCACGCAAAAGGGCAGAGCGAAGTTGTAGTCGAACATTGACCATCCGTCGACTTTGATTGTTTTGCGCTCATCCGCCTTGCTCGCATACCCCATCGCACCTCACCTTTGCGGACGTCGCTCATGGCCTCAACCCTATCGCGCAGCGCCATGGCAAACAGCTAGCAATTCTTATAGGTTTTACACGACTGACAGCCGGTTGGACGCAGGCGTGGCACTGTCCTTGCTAATTGCTATATTAAGACCCCCACACCGGCTCAATGACAAAGGAGGTCAAGCCATGCATATCAGGTTGTCGGATTTCAATTCGCGTCTGCAATCGGCATCTACAGTGGATCAGCAAATGGATTGCGCACTGTTACTGGCCTCGGATCTAGGATTCGATGCAGTGATTTACGATTACAGCCCGGTGCCCGTGTCCCATGATGGAGCACTGATCACACCTTCGTTGCTTTCATTGCGCAACACCCCCGCCGACTGGCACGCACTCTGGTGCAGCCAGGGGTACTACCAGATCGACCCGGTGCAACACCTGGCCGTGGCCAGCGTTTCGCCTTTCGTATGGTCATACCAGCCCAAGGCCGAAACGGTGCTGCAAACCTTTATTACCGACATGCACAAGCCGGTGGTGCGCTATCTGCATGACTCACACATGACGTGTGGCGTGACAGTACCTATCCACATGCCCAAGGGCGGCTTCGCCACCCTGACAGGCCTGTGTTCCGACAGCAGCGACGCGGCGCTGGAAGATGCCCGGCAGAGCCTGGCCGAGTTCGGTCTGCTGGCTCATGCCTTTCAGGAAGTCGCCTACCCGCTGTTTGACCAGAAGATGCGCTCCTGCAATGCGATCAAGCTCACCCGCCGCGAGCGTGAATGCCTGAGCTGGTCTGCCGAAGGGCTGACGGCCAGGGAAATCGCCGATCAGCTCAACCGTTCGGTCGCCACGGTAACGCTGCATCTGAATTCGGCCATGCAGAAACTGGGGGCCAAAAACCGTGTGCAGGCGGTCGTGCGTGCCGTTCACTACCGTTTACTCGACCACTGACCGGTTTATCAGCCAAAACCTATCATTTTCTATAGTTTTAAGATGCCACGCGCAGCGCTATGGTGCCCCGAACTATCCAGCAGGGACCGGCGACATGGCAGACATGACGATCAAGGAAGGTTTTGCGCCGTTCGGCGACTATCAGACGTGGTATCGCGTCACCGGCAACTTGCAAGGCCCGCGTACACCGTTGGTCATTCTGCACGGCGGCCCCGGTTGTACCCATGATTACGTGGACTCGTTCAAGGACCTCGCCAGTAACACTCAGGCGGTGATCCATTACGACCAGTTGGGTAATGGAAAATCGACTCGCCTGCCCCACGAGAGTCGCGAATTCTGGACAGTCGATCTGTTCTTGAGAGAGCTGAACAACCTGCTTGCCCACTTGGGCATCGAAGACAATTACGCGTTATTGGGCCAATCGTGGGGCGGCATGCTGGCTTCGGAACATGCAGTGCTCCAGCCCAAAGGCCTGAAAGCGCTGATTGTCGCCAACTCCCCCGCAGACATGCGTACCTGGGTAAGCGAGGCCAACCGACTGCGCGAGGCTTTGCCCGCAGATGTGCAAGCTGCATTGCTCAAGCACGAACAAGCGGGAACGTTGACTGACCCGGAGTACCTGGAAGCATCGCGGGCATTTTATGACCGTCATGTATGCCGCATCACACCCTGGCCGGACGAGGTGAAACGCACCTTCGACCGGATCGACGCGGACCCGACCGTGTATCACGCCATGAATGGCCCTACCGAATTTCACGTTATCGGCACTTTGAAGAACTGGACCATTGTCGACAGGCTGGAAAACATCAAGGTCCCGACCTTGGTGATTTCGGGGTTTTATGACGAAGCCACTCCACTCGTGGTGAAACCTTACGTGGAGAACATCCCTGACGTTCGCGCGTCTGAGTTCAGAGAGTCCAGTCACATGCCCCATGTGGAAGAAAGAATGGCCTGCATGGGCTGCATAGCCGGTTTTCTGGACATATTGCCTGTGACCGCTACTCAGTCAGCGGCTTAGCCAGCAGGCTCCCAATGAATGCAGACCTCGAAAAACCGCACCACTAGAGTTAATACTTTAACAACAGTGAATCGTGTAAACCGTTGACAGGATTCACTGTGTGACGGGAAGTTTTCGGAACACTTGCTTAACAAACCCTAAACAACATTACACTCATCATGAAATAACTTTCATCGCTATTAATTAAAGCTCTCACGGCCTCAGCAGAAAAACAGTTATCGGAAAGGAACGTATTGTCCCTCCGCCTGTTTTGCCGCTGGAGGCAACCATGAACATCAGATCGCTGAATATTTCACGCAGGGCATCCCTGTTTTTTGGCGTGATTACCTTGCTGCTGATCGGCCTCGGAGGATTCTCCTACGTGCAGATCGACCACCTGCGCACGGCCGAGCAGAACATCGAAGAAAATTCGTTGCCCAGTATTCAGGTCGTCGACGACATTCAGATCGCCCTGCTTCATGCTCGTCTGGAAAGCATCAGGATGCTCGCCAGTACCGATCCCGCCGTGCACAGCACAGCAGAAGCCAAAGCCCGGGAAGCGATAGAGGCGCTCCGGTCGAACAGCGAGTTCTATCGGAAAAACCTGATTTCGGGCGAAGCCGACCGTGCGCAATTCGAAGACGCCAACAGCAAGATGGGGGCCTACATCGACGGCGTGAAACAGATCATTGCCATGGACAGCTCCGATCATGAAAAAGCTGTTTCCTTTGCGAACTCAGAGCAGGTTCAGCGCGCCACTGCCTATCAGGAAAAACTCACCACGCTGCGTGGGCACAACGCTGAAGAAGCCGTGAGCTCCGGAAAAGATGCCACCGACGTGTACAACCACAGCGTCAATGTATTGCTGACCGTTGTTATTGCAGCGTCCCTTCTGACCGTGGTTCTGGCGATTACCCTGACACGCAGTATTGTCGATCCGCTCAATGCTTCTCTCAAACTGGCAGAAGACATCGCCTCAGGCGACCTGACCCGGCAACTGGGCGTTACCGGCAGCGACGAAGCATCACGCTTGATGACGGCCCTCAACACCATGTCGGGGAACCTGCGTACCACCATTCATGAGATTTCCGGCGCATCCGCCCAACTGAGCACCGCTGCCGTCGAGATGACGTCAATCACCGAAAGCGCCGACCGTACACTGCAACAACAGAACAGCGAAATCGAACAGGCCGCCACTGCTGTAAACGAAATGAGTGCTGCCGTAGAAGAGGTCGCTCGTAATGCTACGTCTACCTCCCAGGCTGCCCAACAATCCAGCCTCTCCGCCGACCTGGGCAACCAGCGCGTGACCGAAACCCTGACCGCCATGCAGAACCTGACCGGTCTGGTCGAGGGCTCTTCTGCACAAGTCACTGCCCTGGCCGGCCAGGCACAGGACATCAGCAAAGTGTTGGGCGTGATTCGCGGAATTGCCGAGCAGACCAACCTGCTGGCATTGAACGCAGCCATCGAAGCCGCGCGTGCCGGTGAACAAGGTCGTGGTTTTGCCGTGGTGGCTGATGAAGTGCGCGCGCTGGCGCATCGCACACAAACGTCCACTCAGGAAGTCGAACAGATGATCTCGGCGATTCAGGCCGGTTCTTCGGCCACGGTCGAGTCCATGCAGAAGAGTACTCAGGAAGTCCACAGCACTCGCAAGACAGCAGAAGACGCCGGGCAATCGCTGCGCCAGATCACCGACTCGGTACTGGAGATCAATAACCGTAACCTGCAGATCGCTGCAGCATCCGAGCAACAGGCGCATGTAGCGCGTGATGTCGACAGAAGCCTGATCAGCATCCGTGATCTGGCCGTACAGAGCAGTGAAGGCACCCGGCAAACACTGATTGCCAGTACCGAACTTTCGCAGTTGGCAGTCAACTTGAATGATCTTGTACTGCGCTTCAAGACATGAGGCAAAACGGGATCCATAACTATCGGCATGGCGGCAAGGCAGCGGATTCGTCTGCTGCACCTTTTTATAGCACTAGTGCCATTTCTGGCAAAAAAACAATAACAAAATGCCAGCACTCGACCGCCATTAAAGTTGCACTTCATTTGTTTCATTAACGATACAAATACGTTCTATCAGGTATGATGCGCGCTACTTGAATACGGGAAGTATGAGGTATGCCGTGCAGAATCATCGTGGCCGACGATCACCCACTGTTTCGTGAGGGCATGCTGCGTACTATCGAGCGGCTGATACCTGAAGCGATTATCGAAGAAGCAGGCAATCTGGATGAAGTACTCACCCTCGCACGCCGGGGTGATGAGGTCGATACTCTGGTGCTCGACCTGCGCTTTCCGGGGCTCACTTCGATACAGACCATCGGCAGCCTGCGCAGCGAGTTCAAACGCACTTCAATCATTGTGGTCTCGATGGTCGATGATCTGGACACCATCTCACAGGTCATGTCTCAGGGTGCGGATGGCTTCATTGGCAAAAATATAGACCCCCTGGAAATTGCCGAATCCATCATCGCCATCCGCGATGGCGAAGTGGTGGTCAAGTACAAGCCCGAAGGTTCGTTACTGAGCGATCTGGATTCTGGCGCAATCAGCCATCTGACCGCACGTCAAAGAGAAGTACTGGGGCTTGTGGCGTCGGGAAAAACCAACAAGGAAATCGCCAGGGATCTGGGTATTTCACCCTTTACCGTGCGTATTCATGTCTCCAGCCTGCTCAAGGCGCTTGGTGTGCCCACCCGATCGGCTGCCGCTGCACAGTTTTCCAGCCTGGCCGGCAAACAGCACTGAGACGGTAGCCGCCATGTCATTACTGCCCAAACGAATAGATCTGGAAATGACTCAGGCGCTACTGCGCATGGCGGTCATTGCCACCTCGATCCTTTACGCACTGATCGCGTACGGGATGGGGGAAATGTCAGAGAACAAGCTGTTTGTGATCCTGGCTTATTGCATGGGTTTTGGCGTCGTCACGGTGGGGCTGATCATACGCATTGCCCAGCGCCCGGGCGCCTCAGGCAGACGACGTCTGTTTGCCCTGGTGACCGATAATCTGGCGGGAATCGTGACGATCTCGGTTGGCGGCGAGGCCATGTTGCCGGTGTACTCGGTGATGCTGAGCATGACGGTCGGCTACGGCATGCGTTACGGGCGCAACTACCTGCTGCTGGCAACCGGCTTTTCCATGATTTCGTTGATGATCATCATCGTGCTCACGCCGTTTCTGCGTGAGCACCATGCTGTGGCCGTCATGATGATCCTGACCATGCTGGTCCTGCCGCTGTTTGTCTATTTTCTGCTTGGCCGACTGCACATGGCCCTTGAAGAAACCCAGGCGGCCAATCAGGCCAAGTCAAGGTTTCTGGCACAGGCCAGCCATGACCTGCGCCAGCCGATCCACTCCATCAGCCTGTTTACCGCCTGCCTGCGCGATGCGCCTTTGGGCGATAACGAACAACGTCTGGTGAATAACATCGACCGGGCGTTGAGTGCGGTAGAACAACTGTTTCGTTCGTTGCTGGACATCTACACCCTCAACCAGGGCGAAGTCGCACCGCGTCCCGAATCAGTCGACCTGGATGCACTGCTCAACGGGCTGGCCGCGCAGAACAGCGAGGCTGCTACCTGGGCTGGCGTGGATATTCGCGTACACAGCGGCAACCATCACGTCTGGACCGACCCCGCCTTGCTGCGCACGCTATTGCAGAACCTTGTTTCCAATGCATTCAAATACGCACCGGGCAAACCGATTCTGATTGGCTGTCGCCGGCAAAAAGGCACCGTCAGCATTGGTGTTTATGATCGGGGCCGCGGCATACCCTCCGAGCACTTGCCGCACTTGTGCAACGAGTTCTATCGCGTCCGCGAGAAGCGTGACCGCGACATTGAAGGTGTTGGCCTGGGGCTGAGTATCGTCAGCCGTATCGCCAGGCTCATGAACCTGCGGGTCAATATCAGTTCAGTGCCCGAGCGTGGCACTGCGGTAACCGTCAGCGGCCTGAAAGCGGTGGCCGCCAGCCAGCCGGTGAACAACATCGAAATCAACTGGAATACTCGCCTGCTTTCCGGTCTGCGCGTCATGCTGATCGAGGACAATCGCAACGTGCTTGAAGCCACCGCCATGTTGCTACGCAGATGGGGCTGCGAGGTCCAGACCTTCAGCAGCATCCCCGAGATCAGTGTCGACTGTGATCTGGTAGTCACTGACTTCGATCTGGATCGTACGGCGTCGGGCGCCGACTGCATTGCCTACCTGAGCGGGCTGCAGGGAAGGCGCATACCCGCCATCGTGATTACCGGCCATGAGCTTCAGCACGTTCGGCAGACACTGAACGATCCGGATATCCCCGTTCTTTCAAAACCGGTGAGGCCGGTCGAACTGCGCTCGCTGTTGTTGAGTTTCAAGGCCGGTTCGGCGGTGTACTGACAGCCATTGGAATGTGCTGCTTTCAGACGTTGGGCAGCAGGCTGTGGTCAATCCGTTGTGAAGCGTTCAACCACGTTGCCTTTGAACTTGATGAAGATGCGCGTAATCGACGCTTTTCTTCCGGTAGCTTGCGTGCCGCTCAGTGTGCTTGCGTCGCCCATTATTTCCTGTGCATCGCCCATGCGCGATTGCCCCTGAAGCAAGGTGGATGCCGCGTCTCCGGAACCATATCGGTTAGAGTACTTGACCGCCATCTTGGTCAATGAGTTAAGACCTGATTCGTTACGGTCGTAGTACCACTCGGAGCTGTTATCGGACACATTGTCCTGCGCCGAATAAGGCGCACCAAACGCCTGGCGAATCTGTTCCTTGGTCGACTTTCGGGCAATGATGTTGGCCCTTATATAGTCAGGCGCATATTTGTAATCACCGGTCAGGGTATCGAGCGGGTTGCTGCCACCGGTCGAACAGGCCGTCATGGTTGCTATGACTAGCGTAATCGCCGCCAACCCTCTTATGTTTGCCAAATGGCGAGAAATACCCATGCGCGTTCCCTCTGAAAACAAGTCTGTTGTGAGTGATCCGTTTACACCACTGCAAGACCTTTACGGTCGCGCACGCGCGGCCGGCGACGTTATAAAAACGTCGTCTGCCATCGACAAGTCAGGGTGTTATTCAGCGCATTAGCTTAAGTGGCCGACCCAGGGCCAGCCATAGTACGGATGTACTAGTAACAGTACGGATGTACTGCCTCTGCAGGCTTACAACTTTCTCAGAAACGGTAAGTCGCCCACACACCCAAAAAGCTGGCGCGGTTCTGATAGCGCGCGCTGTAACTGGCCAGCGCATTGGCACGGCTGACATCAACACTTTCTTCTTTAAGATAGGCGTAGGCAACATCAAGGGTCAGTTCTTTGCTGACGTCATAACCCGCGCCCACACTGAAGATCGTACGGTCGCCGGTCGGTGTGCGTGGCGAGCGATTGGTATTGCTGGTCGGTGACTGATCCAGACGGATGCCGGTACGCAACGACCAGTGTGAATTCAGTCGATACGATGTGCCGAGCGCATAGGCCCAGGTATCGTGCCAGTCCAGCCCGCCTGCGATAGCGCCAGACAAGGACGCAGCCAGTATCCCACCGCGCGCGGGGCTGATGTTCTCGGTACTGAAACTCAGGTCCTTCATGCGGCTCCAGCGCGTCCAGGTCGTTCCCGCATAAAGTGTCCAGGCATCGGTGAGCTTCTGAGTGACTGACAACTCGTAGGATTCAGGAGTATCGACCTGTAGCGAGCAGTCATAGCGATTGCTGTTCAGCAACTGGGCTGGCGTACCGGCACCTGTGGCAACCTCGGTATGGCAATCAAGGTCATAGCGCACTTTGGAGTGGTAGGTCAGACCAGCCTGCGTGGTATCAGTCAGGCTGGCCAGAACGCCGATATTGAAGCCCAGCGCGACATCCTTGCCCTTCACTTTCACATTACTGTCGGCGATGGCCGGGTTAAGCGTCAGGTCCGACTCCAGCGAGCCGGCAAACTGATTGATGGTCGGCCCGAAGCCCACCGATACCCTGTCATTGAAGGCATAACTCAATGTCGGTTGCAGGGTCAGAACTTTTGCATCGCTCTTGCTGGCAAAGGCGCGCCCCTGAAAACCGCGTTCGTAATCCGTCGCCAGGCCGAACGGCACGTACGCGCCAAGGCCAATGGCCCAGTGTTCATTCAGCCTGCGGGTATAGAAACCGAACGGGATGGCCTTGAATGGCACCATGTCGCCATCGTTGCTGCCGCTCGAACGTCCACTCGCCCGGCTGATATCCGTCGATGCATCGATAAAGGTAGCGCCACCGGTGACCTGCTGGCCGGCCAGACGCGCCATGCCTGCCGGGTTGCCGTATACCGTGCCGGCATCTTCGGCGGCAGACGCCCGACCCGCAAACGCTGTGCCCATGCCGCTTATGCCTTGCTCGTTAAGCGCAAAGCCACCTGCATACAAGTGCGTGGAAATCATGGCAACCGTGAAGCCCAGGGTCGTCTTGTGCATGGTGTTCAATGCTCGCAGTAAGGGGTTCCGGTCAATCCGGCTGAAATAGGAAACTGCCTGCATACACCTTCAAAGTGTTTTCAGGCATTCCATGCGCTGGCAAACCTGCGATTTTATCAACGCAAAAATGGGATCCCTATAGTACACATGTACTAGTACACACCTCTTGGGTAAGTCCTTAACGTTGACAAGGGCATTAAACTCGTTAAATAGTTGGAGGCGAGGAACACAATATTTCATGTAAGCCACGATCAGGTATGGCACGATCACTTCCTGCACAAGATCGGCAGCGCCAGGCGTACTGCCAAGGCTGCATCAGTGCTTTTATGACCAGGGTGACGCATTTTGAACAACAAATTGACTTCAGCAGAGCTGGCAGTCATCAGTGAGATCGAGGCCACTTCCAGCCTTTTAAGGCTGGTGACCCGGCTGACCGGCCTGAGATTCGCGGCAATTGCCAAAGTAACCGAAACCAGCTGGACGGCATGTGCTGTGTACGACGAGATCAAGTTCGGACTGGAGGCCGGTCACGAGCTCAAACTGGAAACCACGCTGTGCAATGAGTTACGCCAGCACAAGCGTCCTATCGTGATCAACGAAGTTGCCACGGATGCGGTCTACGCAGAGCACCCCATCCCGAAACTCTATGGCTTTCAGAGCTATTTCTCGTTGCCGATCATTTTCCCCAACGGAGACTTTTTCGGCACGCTGTGCGGTCTGGACAACCTGCCGACGCCACTCGACGACGCCGATACGCTCGATACCCTGAAAGTCTTCTGCACGTTGATCGCCAGCACGCTGTACGCGCACTACCGACTGCAGGAAATGCAGGAAGTCACTGCTTAAGGCATGGAATGCCTCAGGTGCGCAATTGCCGTTCCATGATCAATGTGCGCTCCTCCCCTTCCTGATGCTCTCGCACCAACCTGAAACCCAGCGCTGTATAAAACTCCTGCGCGGTCAAGGATGACGGCACAATCAGCAGCTCCAGGCCTGCCCCACGGGCGATATGCTCCAGCTCTGCCATCAACAAACGCCCGATGCCCCGACGATGCCAATCAGGGTCGACAAACACCGAGCGCACCACCTGACCCTCCAGGCTGGCAGTTCCTACAACCACCTCCCCCGCCACCGCCACCGCCATAAACATCCGACGTTGCTGCATGAGCCGCTCAATGGCAGCCGGGCTGAAACTCAGTTGCACGCGCTCGATCACACTGGCCGGGTAATCCCTGGCATTGCTGGTACGCAAGGCAGTCAGCACCACTCGACTGATGGCGCCAGCGTCTGCTGTACGTGCGGGTCGAACCTTGATGTTCATTTTTCGTACCTGGGCAGATAAACCGCAAATGAAGCGCACAGTGAAAGCCGTGCTTCGTTAATACCGAGCCATGAGCGTTTTGCTCATTTGCAACCAAACGACGAATGGCAATGTTTGTAACACTCAGAATACAAAAGAGCAGGCCCTTTATTTTATGGGGCTGCAAGACCGATAGCGCTCAAAAATAACCGTTTGTGGCCGATCAACCTGTACCTCGCCTGTAATTGAATTTTTTTCATCTGTTAAAGTCGGTTTCGTGATGTCATATAGTCATCACCGAACACCCATCGAGAATTTTATGAACGCCAGTGCCCCCATTCCGCTGAATGAAACGCAACGTCTGTTGCGCATCAGGGAGCTGTGCGTGCTTGAAGACACCTCCGACGATGTGTTCGATGAAATCGTGGCAATGACCGCCGATTTCTTCCAGACGCCGATTGCGTTGATCTCGATTGTCGATGAACACCGTCAGTGGTTTCGCGCCCGAGTGGGGCTGAGTGCCCGGGAAACGCCACGCAACGTCTCGTTCTGTGCCTACACGATCCTTTCCGACACGTTGTTCGAAATTCCGGATGCGACCCTCGACGACCGGTTCGTGAACAATAGCCTGGTGACCGGCCACCCCGATATTCGCTACTACGCGGGTGCCCCGCTGATTACCGATGACGGCATCGCTCTGGGCAGCCTGTGCGTGATCGACACCAAGCCGCGTGAACCGATGAGCGAGCATCAGACGCAGATGCTCAAGCGTTTCGCCTCATTGGTCATGAAACGCATAGTCAGCTTGCGTCTCAGTTGCTTCATTGACCAGCCGACCGGCTTGTATAACCGCTCACGCCTGCAGGAAGACATCCATCAGGCACTGGCATCGAGCGTTGATTATCAGTTGGTCGTGGTGGACATGATCACCTCCGCGTTCCTGAACGACATTGTCAAGGCTCTGGGCTACAGCTTCTCTCAGGACCTGGTGACCGAAATCAAGAGCCGCCTGGAGCATCTGCTGCCGCCAACCTGTTCGCTGTACAAGGTCAGCCCTACCCGCTTCGGCTTTCTGCTGGCCGGAGACCGAGTGCCTGATCATCTGTTTCGGACCATTCTCGAAGACTTCGAGACCCCCGTGGAATGCCGGGGCATTCCGGTGCAGATGCAGGTAGGTCTGGGGGTTGTCACCCTGAACCGCGACCCGACCGAAGAGCAGGACTGGATGCGCATGGTCATCAGCGCTGCCGATGATGCTCGCGACCGGAATCTGGGCTGGGCGATGTATGAGCCGCACTTCGATGCCGCTCAGCAACGTGCTTTCAAACTGCTCAGTTCGTTGACCAGCGCGGTGCACTCGCATGATCAACTGCGCCTGGTCTACCAGCCGCGCATCGACCTCGCCTCCGGCCTGTGCACCTCGGTAGAAGCCTTGCTGCGCTGGAACCATCCGACGCTCGGCCCCATCGGGCCTGCCGAATTCGTACCGCTGGCCGAGAAAACCGCACTCATGCGTCCGCTGAGTCTGTGGGTGCTGACAAGCGCAATCGAGCAGGCCGCCCGCTGGCAGCAACAGGGCTTCGATTTCCGTATTGCGATCAACGTCACCCCGGAAGACCTCACCGGTCCGGCTTTCACTGACCGGATGATCCGCCTGCTGGGTCAGCACAAGATCGACCCCACGCGCTTTGAGCTGGAGTTCACCGAGGGCGCGTTGATGCACAACCCGGCCGAAGTGCGCCACCAGCTGGAACGCATGCGGCAGATGGGCATGGATGTGGCGATCGATGACTTTGGTACGGGCTACAGCAACTGGAACTACCTGCGGCAATTGCCCGCAACCACCGTCAAGCTCGATCAGTCGCTGATTCGCAATCTGGCGTCCGACAAGACCGATCAGCGTCTGGTCAAGGCACTGATCGGTCTTGCCAAGAAGCTGGGTTATTGCGTGGTGGCCGAAGGCATCGAAACAGACGACATTCGCCGTCTGGTCAAGCAATGGGGTTGTGACGAGGGTCAGGGCTATCTGATTTCCAAGCCTATGGAAGCCGACGCCGTACTGAACTGGCTAGGCCCTGACCGCCGCCTGCAAACGGTCACTGAAGCCGCCGAAGCCGCCGTCATCCGCGACAAACGGTTATAACCTTAGAACACTTCTTCATAACCGTTTGCAACACAAGCCGTTATGCTGCCCGCCACTTTTTGCCTGATGCGTTTGCTTGAATGGGTTGGTTATGGAAGCGGGTGGTCTGGGGTTTGTAGTTGCAGGGTTGGTAGTCGGTTTTATCGTTGGCATGACCGGGGTCGGCGGTGGCTCGCTGATGACGCCCATTCTGTTGTGGTTCGGCATCAACCCGGCCACGGCGGTCGGCACCGACCTTCTGTATGCGGCGATTACCAAATCCGGCGGGGTTCTGGTACATCGCAAGAATGACAACATCGACTGGAAAGTCACCGGCCTGCTGACCCTGGGCAGCGTCCCTGCCGTGCTCCTGACGCTGTGGTTCCTGAGCACGCTGCACACCGCACCTGAGGCCCTTAACGCGATCATCAAACAGGCGCTGGGCTTTGTGCTGCTGCTCACTGCCCTGGCCGTTCTGTTCAAGAAAAAGCTGCTGGCCTTCGCTCATGGTCGCGGGGACGGGCATTCGTTTTTCAGCGGTACGAGCCTGACCGTATTAACGGTCATCACCGGTTTGATCCTCGGCACCATGGTCGCACTGACCTCCATTGGTGCAGGTGCGCTGGGTACCGTGGCGTTGTTCATCCTCTATCCGCTGCTACCGACCCGGCGTCTGGTAGGCACGGAAATCGCCCACGCCGTCCCTCTCACGCTGGTTGCAGGTCTGGGCCACGCGAGCATGGGTAACATGAACTGGGAATTGCTGGGCTGGCTGCTGATGGGCTCATTGCCCGGCATTTACCTGGGCAGCCACATGGCGGGCCGCGTTTCCGACGACCTGCTACGGCCGTTCCTGGCCATCATGCTGGGCATGATCGGCTTCAAGCTGGCGTTCTGATCCTGACGCCCATCAGCCTGTCACATTTTTGCGTCAGGCTGCCCGCTTGGCAAAACCTGAAAAGCCGCCCGTATCTGTTCAGTTGCGAACGGCGCGCATTCATCGGGAATTGTAATTTTTTGTAGCTCGATACCGATTTTCGGCGCAGGATTTCGTCCGTCTGCTTTCGCGCCGATGACCCGGCACAGACTTACCCTCACTGACAGGAGATGCCAACAATGCTCATCCGAATTGAAGAAGGTGTACATGGGGCTGCTTGGGTTGTAAAACTGGACGAATACCCGGTCAAGTGCCGGAGTTGGCAGGAAGCCAGAGAATTTGCCGATCGCATGAAATCCAGGATCGATGCACCTCATTCGTTGCCTCATCTGGCACGACGCGTAGCACCTGAAAGACACTCAAGCGCAATGGCCCGCTAGGCTCCAGAACCCGCTCCTGAATAATTCGAGACCGCGTTGTCAGGCGACTGGCAACGTTGTTTCATCCCGTCACAATGCCTTTCATTCTGTTACACCACTTCTCGTTTCCATGACATCCGTTTCACATCCTCTTCACGTCCGGCTGCGTAAATTGACCCTACTCCTTTGATGAATCCCATTTGGCCCACCCCGTTGTGGGCCATTTTTTTGCCTGCAGAAAAGGATTAACGCGCCGCTATCAATCAGGCCGGGTTACTCGCTTTGCACCTTTTGCGACGAGGAAGCAGTCAGGACCGGGCTGCTCAAGACACCAGCGCTCAACTCCGCCAGGCGATCATTACCCGTACCATTGGCCATGTTGTTGCTCCAATTCGCTGTCGTCGTTGCCACCCAGCCCAGCACAAACAATGCAACCGCCTGCAACGCCCACTTGGTAATGATCGACATGTGCTCTCTCCTTGTTCGGGTCTGGATGGCGAGCATGTAAACACCCCACCATGACAGAAGAATTGCAGAGATTTTTATTTTTACCAGCCACAAGCCCATCTTTGTGAAAAGAATGTTTGCGAAACGGGAATGAGCGGTCTGCAAGAGAAATACCCACACCCGTGGGTGGGGTATTTCCAGAAGGCGGGGTCAGTACTTGGTGCTTTGCTGCTCAGGCCTGGCAGGCGTGTCCACATGGCGCGGGCCAGCGACCAGCAGGGCCAATACGCCAACAATCGGCACGGCAACAACGACGATGATCCACATCAGCTTGTTGCTGGATTGCGTCTTGCTCTTGCGGATACGCATGACTGCCCAAATGTCTGAAATCACGATCAGAGCAGTCAGCGCTGCAAACAGCCACAAATGATTTTCCGATATCCAACCCATTTGAAATCTCCTGCACCATCAACGAAGGCAGCCAGACCGGCTGCCCTACTGTAGAAGAGGCCGGAAAGCGGCCTAAAGTTCAGAGAATCTTTCGGATTGTGCGTCATGTCCTGGATCGGACGCAGAGTGTCCAGAATGGCATACCGACGCAAATCGTCGGCACGATAGCTGCGAAATTATCGTTCCATACGCTCCAGCGCGGAAATGCCGTTCGTGATGCTCCTGTCAGGTAATCGGTGCCGGGTTGAACAGCGTGATGTCGTTGTGCAGCCGATAGTGCTCGGTCCAGGTCTTTTTCTTGCCGCTGGCCACGTCCAGATAAAAGTGGAAAAGCTCCCAGCCCAGATCCTCGATGCTTGCGCGTCCAGTCGCAATGCGTCCGGCGTCTATGTCGATCAGGTCAGGCCAGCGCTGAGCCAGTTCGGTGCGGGTCGAGACCTTAACCACCGGTGCCATCGCCAGACCATACGGCGTACCGCGTCCGGTCGTGAACACATGCAGGTTCATGCCCGCAGCCAGTTGCAAGGTACCGCAGACGAAGTCACTGGCCGGCGTAGCACAGAAGATCAGCCCCTTGCCATTGACCCGCTCACCAGGGCCGAGCACGCCGTTGATGGCGCTGCTGCCTGACTTGACGATAGACCCGAGGGACTTCTCGACAATGTTCGACAACCCGCCCTTCTTGTTGCCCGGCGTAGTGTTGGCGCTGCGATCTGCCTCGCCTTTGGCCAGGTAACGGTCGTACCAGTCCATTTCCCGTACCAGTGCCTGCGCGACCTCCTGATCCTGCGCGCGGGATGTCAGCAGATAGATGGCGTCGCGCACTTCGGTTACTTCAGAAAACATAACCGTCGCACCGGCACGCAGCAACAGGTCCGAGGCGTAGCCCAGCGCCGGGTTGGCGGTGATGCCGGAAAACGCATCACTGCCGCCGCACTGCATGCCAAGGATCAACTCCGAAGCAGGTACTGTTTCACGACGACGCAGGTTCAGCTTCTGCAGACGCGTCTCGGCCAGCTCCATGATCTGTTCGATCATTTCGTTGAAGCCGTGACTGGAGTCCTGAAGCCGATACAGCCAAGGCTCGCTCAGGTCCACAGAACTGTCGCCCTCGTGCATCACCTGCCCGGCCTGCAACTTCTCGCAGCCCAGGCTGATCACCAGCGCCTCGCCACCCAGGTTCGGGTTACGTGCCAGATTGCGCACAGTGCGAATCGGGATGTAAGCATCGGTGGCGGTAATGGCCACGCCGCAGCCGTAGCTGTGGGTCAGGGCCACCACGTCATCGACGTTCGGGTACTTGGGCAACAGCTCGTCGCGGATGCGCTTGACCGCATGATCAAGTACGCCGGTCACACACTGCACGGTGGTGGTGATACCAAGAATGTTGCGGGTACCCACGGTGCCGTCGGCGTTGCGATAGCCTTCGAAGGTGTAACCCTCGAGCGGTGCCTGTTTCTCGGGCACCGCGTCGGACATCGGCAGGCTGTCGAGCGCAGGTGCCGAGGGCATGCGCAGCTGGTCTTCCCTGACCCAGCTGCCACGCGGTATCGGTTGCAGCGCATAGCCAATGGTGTGGCCGTAACGAATCACGGCCTCGCCCACGGCCAGGTCAACGGTGCTGACCTTGTGGCTCTGCGGGACGTTATCGACAGTCACCAGGCCGTTGTCGAATTCGGTTCCGGCCGGCACGCCCTGGTCGTTGACCACGACCACGACGTTATCCAGCGGATGCAGCCGGATATAGCGCGGCGAATCGGCATGTTGAATCAGGTTCATCACGGTTTCCTCAGGATTTCGCTTCGGAAAGGTCGCTGACCGAGTCGTTCAGCAATGGCCCCTTGGCAGGCGGCTCTTTCAATTCCACACGCTTGATTTCACCCACAATGAAAATGTAACTGATTACCGCCAGCAGCGCGTTGGCGCCCACGAACACCAGTGCCCATTTGAACGAGCCGGTGCTGCTGATGATGTAACCAATCACGATCGGAGTGGTGATCGATGCAATGTTACCGAAGGTGTTGAACAGACCGCCGCTCAGACCGGCAATCTGCTTGGGTGAAACATCGGACATGACAGCCCAGCCCAGTGCACCGACGCCTTTGCCGAAGAATGCCAGGGCCATGAAGCCCACCACCACCCATTCGATATCAACGTAGTTGCAGGTCACGATCGAGGTGGACAGCAGCAGGCCACCGATGATCGGCGCCTTGCGGGCAAAGGTCAGCGAGTGGCCCTTGCGCAGCAGGTAGTCGGAGATGATTCCGCCCAGCACGCCGCCAATGAAGCCACAGATAGCTGGCAACGAGGCAATGATGCCCGCCTTGAGGATGGTCATGCCGCGTTCCTGAACCAGGTACACCGGGAACCAGGTCAGGAAGAAGTAGGTAATGCCGTTGATGCAGTATTGGCTGAGGTAGATACCCAGCATCATGCGGTTGGTCAGCAACTGGCGGATGTAATCCCACTTCGGTCCGCTGCTGGCTGCTTTTTCCTTGCCTTTGCCCTTGTCCTGATCCAGGTCGACCAGCGCACCATTGCTGGAGATGTGTTCGAACTCGGCCTCGTTGATCATCGGGTGATTGCGCGGACCGTAGATGACCTTCATCCAGATCATCGAGAACAGGATACCGACTGCGCCCATGACCACGAACACGTGCTGCCAGCCGTAGGTGTAAACAATCCAGCCCATAAGCGGAGCGAACAGAACGGTGGCGAAGTATTGCGCCGAGTTGAAGATCGCCGAGGCCGTGCCGCGCTCGGCGGTCGGGAACCAGGCGGCGACAATGCGGGCGTTGCCCGGGAAGGAAGGCGCTTCAGCCAGCCCGACCAGAAAGCGCAGCATGAACAGCGCGACGATGGCGGTGGAAATGCCGAACTCACCCACATAGCCTTGCAGCAGGGTGAACAGCGACCAGGTGAAAATGCTCATGGCGTAGACTTTCTTCGACCCGAAACGGTCGAGCAGCCAGCCACCGGGGATCTGACCGGCCACGTAGGCCCAGCCAAATGCGGAGAAGATATAGCCCAGAGTGACCGGAGTAATGCCAAGGTCTTTCTGGATGCTGGAACCAGCGATAGCGATGGTGGCACGGTCGGCGTAGTTGATCGTGGTGACCAGAAACAGCATCAACAGAATCAAATAGCGGACGTGCGTCGGCTTGGACTTTTGCATGGTAGAGCTCCCACTGATTATTTTTTTACGCGGGTAAAGCTGTTTTTGGGTGTTGCATTACAGGCCCCTTGGCAGTGTCGCGGCGACGACAGCTACCACCTGTAAGGGTCATGCATTCCAACGACAAAACCGCTGATCGCTCAGCGGTTACGTCCTGGGGGTGTTACTGCTTGCCTTGCTTGTCCATCAGCGCGGCGAGCATGTCGCACTCGTCCGGGGTCAGGTCGGTCAATGGCGCACGCACCGGGCCTGCGTCGTAGCCGGCGATTTTTGCGCCGGCCTTGACGATACTCACGGCATAGCCAGCCTTGCGGTTGCGGATTTCCAGGTAAGGCAGGAAGAAATCGTCGATGTATTTACCGACCGCCTGATGATCGTCGCGGGCGATGGCGTGGTAGAAGTCCATCGCCAGTTTCGGTACGAAGTTGAACACAGCAGACGAGTAGACCGGCACGCCCAGCGCCTTGTAGGCAGCGGCATAGACTTCAGCGGTCGGCAGGCCGCCCAGGTACGAGAAGCGGTCGCCGAGACGGCGGCGGATCGAAACCATCAGCTCGATATCACCCAGGCCATCCTTGTAACCGATCAGGTTCGGGCAACGCTCGGCCAGTTGTTCCAGCAGGGTTGGCGTCAGGCGGCAGACGTTACGGTTGTAGACAACCACACCGATCTTGACCGACTTGCACACCGCTTCAACGTGGGCGGCAACGCCGTCCTGGCTGGCTTCGGTCAGGTAATGCGGCAGCAGCAACAGACCTTTGGCACCCAGACGCTCGGCTTCCTGAGCGTACTCGATGGCCTGACGGGTCGGACCGCCTACACCGGCCAGAATTGGCACGCTGGTGGCGCAGGTGTCGACGGCAGTCTTGATGATTTCGGAGTATTCGCTGGCGGCCAGGGAGAAAAACTCACCTGTACCACCTGCAGCGAACAGAGCGCTGGCGCCGTACGGTGCCAGCCACTCGAGGCGTTTGATGTAGCCCGCGCGATGGAAGTCGCCCTGAGCGTTGAAATCGGTAACCGGGAAAGACAGCAGACCGGATGAGAGGATGGACTTCAGTTCTTGTGGATTCATTATTCGAACACCCTGGAGGACATAATTGTTAGAAGATCACCGGGTCAGTGCCGATGTCGTAAGTCATCGTACAACTGATAATAAAATCACTCAACAGGGATTTTCGGGTTTTTTTAGAGGGAGGGGACGGGGGCCGGTTTTGACTCCCGTGATGCCGCGCAGATTTGTGACGCAGAGCGTCACGAAAGGCATTCCCACGCTGGAGCGCGCGGAACGATGACCTCAATCCACCTGACCTATCGTGCGACGCTCCGCGTCGCATGCCGTTCTGGACGCTCTGCGTCCTCTTTAATCGTCAGGCCCGCTGAGACTCGGCTTCTTCATGCGCGTGGCGCAGGCGTTCGCGGCTATTGGTCAGGTGCAGGCGCATGGCGGCGCGGGCCGCATCGGAGTCCTGACGGGCGATGGCGTCGAAGATTTCCTCGTGCTCGCGGCTCAGGCGGTCCATGTAATGCTGCTGATCATCATGAGCCAGACGCGCAGAGTTCAACCGTGTGCGCGGGATGATGCTGGTGCCCAGATGGGTCATGATGTCCGTGAAATAGCGATTGCCGGTCGATAGCGCAATCTGCAGGTGGAACTGGAAGTCAGACGCCACCGCATCCGTGGCGTGTGCGGCACTCTCATTGAGCGCGTCCAGCGCCGAACGCATCGCCGCCAGTTGCTCGTCACTGCGGCGCTGGGCTGCCAGCCCGGCCGACTCGACTTCCAGGCTGATACGCAATTCGAGAATCGCCAGCACATCACGCAGAGTGACAATGGTGGCCGGATCGATCCGGAACCCACTGGGGCTTGGCGTATCGAGAACGAAGGTGCCGATCCCGTGACGGGTCTCGACCAGACCGGACGCTTGCAGGCGCGAAATCGCCTCGCGCACCACGGTGCGGCTGACGCCCTGCTCTTCCATGATTGCGGATTCGGTAGGCAGTTTGTCGCCACGCTTGAGCTGACCGCTGCGAATTCGCTCGGACAGCTCAGTCACCAACTCCTGCGCGAGGCTGCGGTGTTTTCTACGGGCGCGGGGCGGAGCGCTTTGATTTTCCATCCAACATCGATCTCTGGACTGCTAAACATGGGCTAATCATAGCTCAGCGGTTGTATGATCACACCCTCAAAAGCGCCACCCGCCCAACAGCGTCAACCTCAAACCGCTGCAGGTGTCGGTTGCTCGAGCAGTTTTGCGTTCTCGATACGCACATGCCGACCATGAAAGCGTTTGAGGCTGCTGCGGTGTCCGATACTGACCAGCGTCAGACCGGGCAGGCCATCAATGATTGCGCGGTGCATGGCAGCCTCGTCATCCTCGTCCATGGCCGAGGTGGCCTCATCCATATACAGCCAGCTCGGCGCGACCAGCAAGGCGCGAGCAAACGCCACTCGCTGCTGCTCGCCGGGCGACAAAAAGCGCTGCCAGTGATTGCTTTCATCCAGTCGCGGTATCAGGTGCTCCAGACGGCACTGGCTCAGCACATCGGCAAAGCGTTCTGCCGGGTAGCGCTGCGCAGGTTGTGGATAACTCATTGCCTCACGCAAGGTGCCGATGGGCAGATAAGGCCGTTGCGGCAGGAACAGCGCCGTCCCTGTGGGCACACGAATCTGGCCCGAGCCGTGCGGCCATAGACCACCGAGAGCCTTCAGCAACGAGCTTTTGCCACTGCCCGAGCGACCACTGAGCATCACTCGCTCTCCCGGACCGATATGCAGATTGGCATCGCTCAACAGTTGACGCCCCCCTGCGAGGCTCAATTCCAGGTCACGCAGGTCCAGCGTGTCGTTAGCGTTAACCCTTTCAATGGCCGGTTGCTGCGCTTCATGATCAGTCATGGCCTGACGGAAGCTCAGCAGACGGTCACACGTGGCGCGCCATGAGGCCAGCGTGCTGTAGGCGCTGATGAACCAACTGAAGTTCTCCTGCACGTTGCCAAATGCCGAATTGATCTGCATCAGATCACCCAACTCGATCTTGCCCGAAAAATACCGCGGCGCAGCCACGATGAAAGGAAAAATCAGGGCAATCTGCGAATAACCGGATGTGAAGAAGGTCAGCCGCTTCTGGACTTTCATGGATGCCCGGAAGTTATTCCAGATCATCATGAAGCGCCCGCTAAGGCGCTGGTTTTCATTACGCTCGCCCTCGGACAAGGCAATGCTTTCGGCGTTTTCCCGTACGCGCACCAAGGCAAAACGCAGGTCCGCCTCAAAGCGCTCCTGTTGGTTGTTCAACGGGATCAGACGCTTGCCGATCCAGTGCGTCAACAGGCTGCCGACAAGCGCATAAAGCAAGGCCGCCCAGAACATATAGCCGGGTATGGTGACCCCGAACAGTTCGATGCTGCCCGACACGCCCCAGAGAATGACCGAGAACGAAACAAGACTGACGACCGCGCTCATCAGGCCAAGCCCGAGGCTGAGGGTGCTGGTGGTGAACTCGTTGAGGTCTTCGGACAGACGCTGGTCGGGGTTGTCGGTGTACCCGCCCTGCTCCAGGTGATAGTAGTTTTTGTCTGCGAGCCAACGGGCGAAGTGCTGCTCAGTCAGCCAGCGACGCCAGCGAATGGTCAGCAATTGGGTCAGGTACAGACGATAGACCGCCGCCAGAATGGCGATCGCGGCGATCCCGCTGAAGTACAGAATCAGGTGGGTGAAGGCAGCCAGGTCCTTATTCTGCAGCGCGTTGTAAAAATCCCGATACCAGCTGTTGAAGAAGACCGACACTTGTACGCTGAACAGCGACAGCGCAATCACCGAAACCAGCAACAGCCAGGCGGTGACCTTTTCCTCACTGCGCCAATAAGGCGTTATCAGCTTCCAGACGCGGCGTAGAAACGCCCCTTTCACAGTGTCGTTGACGGCAGAATATTCAGCATTGCGATTCATGTGGGTCAGGCTCGCTCTCTTTGAAAGTACGATGCCTGAGCACAATGAAGCAAAAAAACGCCTACACGGCCACTATGAAAAAACCTTCATTAACGCCGCACCGGACGCTTCTGCAGCTTGCGCTGCAAGGTCCGGCGGTGCATGCCCAGCGCCCGGGCTGTAGCGGAAATATTGCCCTCGTGCTCGGTCAGCACGCGCTGGATGTGTTCCCACTGCAAGCGATCCACCGACATCGGATTCTCGGGGACCAGCGTGTCGAGGTTGGCGTGTTCGGACAGCAGAGCCGCCAGCACATCATCGGCATCAGCCGGTTTGCACAGGTAATTGCACGCGCCGCGCTTGATGGCTTCGACCGCCGTGGCGATGCTCGAATAACCGGTGAGGATCACCACACGCATGTCCGGGTCCATTTCCAGCAGCTTGGGCAGCAGCACCAAACCTGAATCGCCATCCATTTTCAGGTCCAGCGCGGCGTATTCAGGAATGTCCTGCTGCGCCAGCGCCAGGCCTTCCTCGGCTGAACCTGCGGTGCTCACGCGAAAACCACGACGGCTCATGGCCCTCGCCATTACACGGGTGAACGTCGCGTCGTCATCGACCAGCAACAGGTGCGGCAGCTCTTCGCCTTCGACCTGGATGTCTTCGTCACTCATGCTTCTTCTCCTCGCGTATCTCGGGGCAGGCGCAGCTCGGTGAGCGTACCGCCTTCTTCATGACTGTAGAGCTTTACCGAGCCACCCGCACGGGTGACGCTGGCCTTGCTCAGAAACAGACCCAGGCCGAAACCTTTGCCCTTGGTAGTAAAGAACGGCTTGCCGATCTGTTCGGCAATCGCCAGCGGCACACCTGCGCCGTGGTCGCGAATACTGATACAGACTTCTGTGCTGTCCCAGTCCAGGTTGACTTCAAGGCCATCGGGGCAGGCGTCGGCCGCGTTGTTGAGCAGGTTGAGCAGCGCCTGGGTAAGGTCCGGTGGCGGGGCCAGCATCGGCACCTCGCCCTTGCCCAACTGGTAAAAGCGGTAGCTCACTTCCGGGCGCATCAAATGCCAACGGTTAAGGGATTCGTCCAGCCAGCGGGTGGCAGGCTGCTGTTCAACGGCCATGCGCCGGTTGGCTTCGGCGGCACGCACCAGTTGCTGAAGGGTCTGTTTGCACTGCTTGACCTGCTCCTGCAACACCGACAGGTCCTCCTGCAAAGCAGGGTCACCGTGGTCCTGGCGCATTTCCTTGAGCAGCACGCTCATGGTCGCCAGTGGAGTGCCCAGTTCATGGGCCGCGCCTGCGGCCTGGGTCGCGACGGCAAGCAGCTGTTGATCGCGCAAGCCCTCCTCCCGGCGCTCTGCGCGCAACTGCTCCTGGCGACGCAGCTCTTCGGCCATCTTTGCCGCGAAAAAGGTAATGACGGAAGCCGCCAGCGCAAAACTCAGCCACATGCCGTAGACCTGCATGTTTTCCCGGGCAATGGAATCGGTTTCCAGCGGGTACGAGCGCACCATCAGCAAGGTGTACATGCTCAGCGCAAAGCCGGACAGAATCAGCGAGTAACGCCATGGCAGCGTGGCGGCGGCAATGGTCAGCGGCACCAGATAATAAGACACGAACGGGTTGGCCGAGCCGCCCGAGTAATACAGCAGCGCGCTGTGAATCAGCAGGTCCAGCGCCAGTTGCAGCGCATATTCGAGCTCGGTGAGCGGCAGCGAGGTGCGCAGACGAATGACGGTCAGCCCGCACAGGACCAGCGAACAGCCCAGGGTGATCGACAGTTGCAGCCACGGCAGTGGCAGAAAGTCGAACAGCCAGGCCATACCTACCGAGCCGGCTTGCGCGGCCAGCACCAGAATACGGATGAATGTCAGGCGCCACAGGTTTTGACGTGTGGCCGAAAGCATTTGAACGGGGGCGAGCATGAGCTCTCCTGATGAGTGCTCCAGGCGGATCGCAGCGAGTATAACCAAGCGAGAGGCAAAACTGGAAAAGTGCGTCAAAGCACCGCACACCAGAGCAGTCCGGCATCGCAGGAACCGGGCCAAAGCGCTACAGTCAGAACACTTTGCGCCGAGCGACACGTGTCGCAGGCCGTTTGATAACAAGGAGCTCTCATGTTCAATCTTCGCCCTGCTGCCACGCTCGTCGCGCTGGCCGCCGCCCTGTCCAGCCTGCCGGCCCTGGCTGAAGAAGCCCGCTACAACCAGATTTCCTTGCGCGCCGAGGTCAATCAGGAAGTCCAGCGCGACCTGATGCTGGTTACCCTTTATACCGAAGCACAGGACAGCGACCCGGCCAAACTGGCAGCTCAGATCACTGAAACCCTGAACAAGGCTCTGGGCCAGGCGCGGCAGGTCAAGGATGTGAAGATCCGTCAGGGCAGCCGCAACAGCTATCCGGTTTACGACGACAAAGGGCAGAAGATCACCGGCTGGCGTGAACGCGCCGAGCTGCGTCTGGAAAGTGCGGACTTTGCGGTACTTTCGAAGCTGACCGGCGAGCTGCTGACGGATCTGAAAATGGGCGGCATGGACTTCTCGATCTCGCCATCGACCCGCAAGGCCAGCGAAGACGCCCTGCTCAAGGACGCCGTAACTGCGTTCAAGGCCCGAGCGCAACTGGTCACAGAAGCCTTGGGCGGCACGGGTTACAAGCTGGTTAACCTGAACCTGAACACCTCGGGCTACCCGCAGCCGTATCTGCGCGCACCGGTGATGATGATGGCAAAATCCTCGCGGGAAGACTCAGCGCCAACACCCGATGTCGAAGCGGGCACCAGCCAGGTCAGCGTTGCAGCCGATGGCGTGATTGAAGTCGCGATTCCCTGAGAAACGGTCATCATTTATTCCGAGCCCGGAAACCGGAGCTCAATCAGCACAACTATCGCTCCCATGCTCTGCGTGGGAATGCAGTTACCGACGCTCTGCGTCCGATATTGAGAACGCAGCACTACGCGAGGGATCCATGGGACACACACTCTTCAAACCGCTGCTGCTGACCTCCGCTCTGCTGGCCTGCGCACCTCTGGCCCAGGCGGCCAGCACACTAGTGTATTGCTCGGAAGCCAGCCCGGCCGGTTTCGACCCCAGTCAGTACACCAGCGGCACCGACTTCGATGCCTCGGCCGAAACCGTCTTCAACCGCCTGACCCAATTCAAGCGTGGCGGCACGGAAGTGGAGCCAGGCCTGGCTACTCGCTGGGACGTCTCGCCGGATGGCCTGACCTACACGTTTCATCTGCGCGACGGCGTGAAGTTTCACACCACGGACTACTTCACTCCTACTCGCGCATTCAACGCGGACGACGTGCTGTTCACGTTCAACCGCCTGCTCGACGCCAACCATCCGTTCCGCAAGGCCTACCCGTCCGAGTCGCCCTACTTCACTGATATGGGCCTGAACACAACGATCAAGAGCGTCGAGAAAGTCGACCCGCTGACCGTCAAGTTCACCCTGAACAACATTGACGCTGCGTTCGTGCAGAACCTGGCCATGAGCTTCGCGTCCATCCAGTCCGCCGAGTACGCCGACCAGTTGCTCAAGGAAGGCAAGGCCGAGGAGTTGAACCAGAAGCCGATCGGCACTGGCCCGTTCGTCTTCAAACGCTACCAGAAAGACTCGCAGATCCGTTACGCGGGCAACACCGAGTACTGGAAGCCCGAGGACGTGAAGATCGACAATCTGATCTTCTCGATCAGCAGCGATGCCGCAGTGCGCATGCAGAAGCTCAAGGCTGGCGAATGCCAGGTCAGCGGCTATCCGCGTCCGCAGGACATCGAAGAAATGAAAAAGGACCCGAAACTCAAGGTCCTCAGCCAGCCGGGCTTCAACCTGGGGTTCCTCGCCTACAACGTCACCCATGCGCCGCTTGATCAGCTCAAGGTGCGCCAGGCGCTGGACATGGCTATCGATAAACCGGCGATTATCAAAGCGGTTTACCAGAGCGCCGGTCAACTGGCCGAAAACGCCTTGCCGCCGGGTCAGTGGAGCTATGACCCGACGATCAAGGATGCCCCTCACGATCTGACCAAGGCAAAGCAACTGCTCAAGGAAGCAGGCGTGGCACCGGGCACGAAAATCGACCTGTGGGCCATGACCGTACAGCGCGCCTCGAACCCCAATGCACGCATGTCTGCACAGATGATTCAGTCCGACTGGGAAAAGATCGGCATCAAGGCCAACATCGTCAGCTACGAGTGGGGCGAATACATCAAGCGCGCCAAGGCAGGCGAGCATGACGCGATGATCTACGGCTGGACGGGTGACAACGGCGACCCTGACAACTGGCTAGGTGTGCTGTACAGCTGTGCAGCCGTCAAAGGCAGCAACTACGCCAAGTGGTGCGACCCGGCCTACGACAAGCTGGTGCAGCAGGCCAAGCTGACCAGTAACCGCGACGAGCGCATCAAGCTCTATCAGCAGGCCCAGCACATTCTCAAGCAGCAGGTACCGATCACACCTATTGCCAACTCGAAGGTGTTTCAGCCGATGCGCCAGGAAGTGCAGGACTTCAAGATCAGCCCATTCGGTCTGACACCCTTCTATGGTGTCAGCCTGGGAACAGTGAAGTAACAACATGGCTCCAACCGGGTGCATTTTTCTCACCCGGTTGCGCCTTAACGGTGCGTGAAACGTTTCAAAAAACGACACGCAAACGATCAACAGGGTCGAAAATTACACTTTCGCGACATTCCTGTACGATCGTGCCACTCTTTGTCGCTTCTTTGGCGTCACTGTCTTGCTTTGGGTATGGCCCCTGCATAAGTATCGGATGGATCGGCTCACGAGGTCGTTCCCTCTAATCAAAATGACAACAACTGAGGCAACCATGCTCAAACACGCGGTCATTCCGTTTCTGGTCGGCGCCAGCCTGCTCGCCAGTGCTCCTTTCGCTCACGCAGCTTCGAATCTGGTGTTCTGCTCCGAGGGCAGCCCTGCCGGATTCGATCCGGGTCAATACACCACAGGTACTGACTTCGACGCCGCAGCAGAGACCATTTTCAACCGCCTGAGCCAGTTTGAACGCGGCGGCACCGCCGTGGTGCCCGGCCTGGCAACCAAGTGGGACATTTCTGATGATGGCCTGACGTACACCTTCCACCTTCGCGAAGGCGTCAAGTTTCACACCACGCCCTACTTCAAGCCGACCCGTGAATTCAATGCCGATGACGTGCTGTTCACGTTCAATCGCATGATCGACAAGGACATGCCTTACCGCAAAGCGTATCCGACCGAATTCCCGTACTTCACTGATATGGGTATGGACACCAACATCACCAAGATCGAAAAAGTCGACGACCACACCGTCAAGTTCACTCTTGGCAAAGTCGACGCTGCGTTCATCCAGAACATGGCCATGAGCTTCGCGTCCATCCAGTCCGCAGAGTACGCCGCCAAGCTGCTCAAGGAAGGCAAGCCGGAGCTGATCAACCAGCAGCCGATCGGCACCGGTCCGTTTGTGTTCAAGAGCTACCAGAAAGACTCCAATATTCGTTACACCGGCAACAAGGACTATTGGAAGCCTGAAGACGTCAAGGTCGACAACCTGATCTTCGCCATCACCACCGACGCCTCGGTGCGCATGCAGAAGCTCAAGAAAAACGAATGCCAGATCACCGCTTACCCACGTCCTGCCGACCTTGAGCCACTCAAGGCCGACAAAAACCTGAAGATGCCTGATCAGGCTGGCTTCAACCTGGGTTACATCGCCTACAACGTGATGCCTGAGATCAAGGGCGAAGACCATCCAAATCCCCTGGCTCAGTTGAAAGTGCGCCAAGCGCTGGACATGGCGGTCAACAAGCAGCAGATCATCGACTCGGTTTACCAGGGTGCAGGTCAATTGGCGGTCAACGCCATGCCGCCGACCCAGTGGTCCTATGACACCACTATCAAGGATGCCAAGTACGATCCCGAAAAAGCTCGCGAGCTGCTCAAGGAAGCGGGCATCAAGGAAGGCACCGAAATCACCCTGTGGGCGATGCCGGTTCAGCGTCCTTACAACCCCAACGCCAAACTGATGGCCGAAATGCTCCAGAACGACTGGAAGAAGATCGGTATCAACGCCAAGATCGTCAGCTATGAATGGGGCGAGTACATCAAGCGCGCCAAGAATGGCGAGAACGGCGCCATGCTGATTGGCTGGAGCGGCGATAACGGTGACCCCGACAACTGGCTCGGCACCCTGTTCGGCTGTGACGCCCTGAACGGCAACAACTTTGCCAAATGGTGTGACAAGCCGTTCGACACGCTGATCCATCAGGCCAAGGAAACGTCTGATCAGGCCAAGCGCACCGAGCTGTACAAACAGGCGCAACACCTCCTGAAAGACGCAGTGCCGATGACGCCTATTGCGCACTCGACGGTCTATCAACCCATGCGCACCAGCGTACAGGACTTCAAGATCAGCCCGTTTGGCTTGAACTCCTTTTACGGTGTGAGCGTGAGCGGCAAGTAAAAGTGACAGTTTGCTGCGCCGCTCATCCGGCGCAGCAAACTGCTCTACTTGAATATTAAGCCCCGAGCGATGGGTTGAAAAAGTGCCGATAACGGCATTCTTCTACTATCACTAAGATATTTCCTACGAGCTTTGCAGCCTTCGAGCCTATATACCGCGGACCTCTGACGACTTACCGTCGAAGGGCAGCGGCAATGGCAGGAAGCCCGTCGCTTCGTGTCCAGATGCGCCGGGCATGTCGTGCGAAGTTGCGTGGGGCGACGCCTTTGGGCCAGTTAGACATTCGAGCCTCGGCTCATCCTTCGAGGATAGGGATCATCATGCGTAAAACTCTTGCGATGACGTCGTGCCTGGGACTGTTGGCACTGGCCCCGTTTGCCCAGGCGGCAAGCAATCTGGTGTTTTGCTCCGAAGCGAGTCCGGCTGGCTTCGATGGTGCGCAATACACCTCCTCCACCGATAACGATGCATCCGAGCCGATCTACAATCGACTCACCGAATTCAAGCAAGGCGACACTACCGTGGTTCCAGCGCTGGCGACTTCCTGGGACATCTCGGAAGACGGCCTGGTCTACACGTTTCATCTGCGCGAGGGCGTGAAGTTCCACAGCAACAAGAACTTCAAGCCCAGCCGTGACTTCAACGCCGACGACGTGCTGTTCACCTTCAATCGCATGCTCAAGCCCGATCATCCGTTCCGTGTCGCTTACCCGACCGAGTTCCCCTACTTCACCAGTATGGGCCTGAACAAAAAGATCAAGTCCATCGAGAAGACCGACCCGCTGACCGTGGTGTTCACCCTCAATACGGTCGATGCAGCGTTCATCCAGAACATCGCCATGAACTTCGCCGGCATCCTCTCCGCCGAATACGCCGAACAACTGATGGCCAAGGGTGATGTGCGCGACATCAACCAGCAACCGATTGGCACGGGGCCTTTCGTGTTCCAGCGCTATCAGAAAGACTCGCAGATTCGTTACAAGGGCAACAAGGAGTTCTGGGACCCGAGCCGGGTGAAGATCGACCAGTTGATTTTCGCCATCGTGACCGACGCCTCTGCCCGCATGCAGAAGCTCAAGGCCAACGAGTGCCAGGTCTCGGTCAACCCGCGCCCGGCAGACCTTGCCAGCCTCAAGGAAGACAAAAGCCTGCAGATCATCGAGAAGCCGGGCTTCAACCTTGGTTACATCTCCTACAACGTACGCCACGAGCCGCTAGGCAAGCTGGAAGTGCGCCAGGCGCTGGACATGGCCGTCAACAAAAAGGCAATCATCAACGCGGTTTATCAGGGCGCAGGGCAGCTGGCAGTCAATGCCATGCCGCCGACCCAGTGGTCCTACGATGACAGCATCAAGGACGCACCTTACGACCCGGAAAAAGCCAAAACCCTGTTGCGCGCGGCTGGCGTCAAGGAAGGCACCGAACTGACCCTCTGGGCCATGCCGGTCCAGCGTCCTTACAACCCCAACGCCAAACTGATGGCCGAAATGCTTCAGGCCGACTGGGCCAAGGTCGGCATCAAGGTCAAGATCGTCAGTTACGAATGGGGTGAATACCTCAAGCGCACCAAGAACGGCGAGCACGATATCTCGCTGATCGGCTGGACCGGCGACAACGGTGACCCGGACAACTGGCTGGGCACGCTGTACAGCTGCGCCGCCATTGGCGGTAACAACTACTCGATGTGGTGCGACGAAAAATACGACCAGTTGGTCAAGGCCGCCGTTGCGACCACTGACCGCGAGCAGCGCACCGACCTGTACCAACAGGCGCAGCGCTACCTCAAGGAGCAGGTGCCGATCACCCCGATTGCCCACTCGACGGTCAATCAGCCGTTGCGCGCCGAGGTCAGGGACTTCCACGTCAGCCCGTTTGGCCGCAACAACTTTTCAGGCGTCAGCATCGCCGACTGATCAGAAACTCCGCATGCACTCGCCGTCTTGTGTCACGGCGAGAGCCAGCACTTGCGCGTTTATACCGATAACAACGCAGGGCCCAAAGCCCTGCACCACCAAAAGCCAGGCTTAAGAACTGGCATATAAAAAAGTGATAAAGGGAGCTGCACATCGTGAAAACAACAAGCACTGCATTATTGGCCTTATCTCTCTCGTCGTTCGGCGCATTGGTTCAGGCAGAGCCAGCCAGCCAGACGTTCATACCGACCGAGCTAAGTTCGAAGAATGCACAGGCCGACGCCAATGGCTTTATCGAAGATCAACACCTGACCGGCACGACCCGCAACTGGTACGCCAACGAACTGAAGCGTCGTGGCGAGGTTTTCCGCTACAACGACAACGGCATCGCTGAGCAGACCTCGCGTCGTATCAACTGGCAGCAGGGCACCATCGTCAACTACACCTCTGGCTACACGCAGGGCGTTGTAGGTTTCGCCACCGAGCTGGCACTGTACAACGCCATTGCGCTGGACCGTGACACCGATGACTTTGCCGGCAACTCCAACCGCACCCTGGCACACAGTGACGGTGATGCAGTGGGTCAGTGGAGCAAGATGGGCCTGGGCAACGTGAAGGCGCGGGTTTCCAACACCGTCCTGACCATGGGTCGCCAATCGGTGAACACCCCGGTCATCGCCTTCATTGGCAACCGCGCACTGCCTTCCAGCTTCCAGGGTGTTGCCGTACAGAGCGACGAGCTCAACAACCTGTCGTTTCAAGCCGGTAGCTTCGACCGCGTATCGCCACGTATGGAACAGAGTCTGGACAAGTTCCGCTCCGAGTACGGTGATCGCAGCCAGACCGCCGACCGCCTGGATATGTTCGGTGCTGACTACAAGCCGACCGACAGCCTGACTACCAGCTTTTATGCATCGAATCTGGAAGATTTCTGGCACCAGTACTACTTCGGCTTCACCCACGAACTGGGTGACAGCAAGGCACTGGCGCTCAGCACCAACCTGAACTACTACAAGACCAAGGACTCCGGTCAAAGCAAACAGGGCCCTATCGACAACGATACCTACAGCCTGTCGTTCACCGGTACGCATAACGCTCACAGCATCAGCCTTGCCTATCAGCAAGTGTCTGGCGATGAGTATTTCGACTATGCGCACGACACCAACGCGATCTTCCTGGCCAACTCCCTGCTCTCGGACTTCAACGGCCCGAACGAGAAATCCCTGCAGATCGCCTACGTACTGAACATGGCCGAATATGGCGTGCCGGGCCTGAAGTTCAACATTTACCAGGCGCGCGGCTGGGACATCGACGGTACCAAATATAAAGGCAACGTCTACGGCGACGTCCAGACAATCAATGGCGTTCGGACAGCGAGCGGCGTAAACGCAATGGATGGCGAGACTCACTACGAATACGGTATCGGTACGTCGTACTCCGTGCAGTCCGGCCCGCTCAAGGCCACTGCCATCCGCGCCACGTACACCACTCACCGCGCCAGCGAGAATCAGGCTGATGGCAACATCAACGAATTCCGTCTGGTGACCACCGTTCCGTTCAACATTCTTTGATTCGCTGAAAACCGTTCTGGTGCAAGGCAAAAGCCTTGCGCCAGAACATCACCATCGGCGTCAACTCTATGGAGGGTTCACAATGAAACTGTTATCGCTACGCAACTCGATCGCCCTGGCCCTGCTCAGCGTCGCCGTCAGTGTTTCGGCAAAACCCCTGGTAGTCTGCACCGAAGCCAGCCCCGAAGGCTTCGACATGGTGCAATACACAACAGCCGTGACGGCCGACGCCGTGGCTGAAACCGTATTCAATCGCCTCGCGGATTTCAAACCCGGCACCACGGAAGTCATTCCAGCGCTGGCTGAATCCTGGGACATCAGCGAAGACGGTCTGACCTACACTTTCCACCTGCGCAAAGGTGTCAAGTTCCACACCACCGATTACTTCAAACCGACCCGCGACATGAATGCCGACGATGTGCTCTGGAGTTTCCAGCGTCAGCTGGACCCGAAACACCCGTGGCATGACAAGTCGAGCGTTGGCTTCCCCTACTTTGAAAGCATGGGCTTCAAAGAGCTGCTGAAAAGCGTCGAAAAAACTGACGACTACACCGTCAAATTCACCCTGACGCGCCGCGAAGCACCATTCCTGGCCGACATGGCCATGGCGTTCGCCTCTATCTACCCGGCAGAATACGCCGACCAGTTGTTGAAAGCCGACAAGACCAACGATCTAAACAGCAAGCCGATCGGCACCGGCCCGTTCATCTTCCAGCGCTATGCCAAGGATGCGCAGGTACGCTTCAAGGCCAATCCGGATTACTTCCGCGGCAAGCCGCCTGCTGAAGCATTGATTCTGGCCATCGCCACCGACAACAACGTGCGCCTGCAGAAACTCAAGGCCAACGAATGTCAGATCGCGCTGTATCCAAAGCCGGACGATGTCCCGAGCATCAAGAAAGACCCGAATCTGAAAATCGATGAAATGGAGGCCATGACCACCGGCTACATCGCTATCAACACCACGCACAAGTATTTGAGCGATGTGCGGGTACGCAAAGCCATTGACATGACGTTCGACAAGAACGCTTATGTCAACGCGGTGTTCGGCAAGGGCAATGCGTTGGTAGCGGTCAACCCGTATCCGCCAACCCTGCTGGGTTACAACAACAGCCTGAAGAATCCGCCGGTTGACATCGACAAGGCACGCGCCTTGCTGAAGGAAGCAGGTGTTCCGGAGGGCACTACGTTCACCCTGTTCACCCGCAACGGTGGTGGTCCGACCAACCCTAACCCGATGCTCGGTGCGCAAATGATGCAGTCCGATCTGGCAAAGATCGGCATCAAGATCGACATTCGCGTCATGGAATGGGGCGAAATGCTCAAACGCGCCAAGAATGGCGAACATGACATGGTGTCTGCCGGCTGGGCAGGCGACAATGGCGACCCGGACAACTTCCTGACCCCGATGCTTAGCTGTGAAGCGGCGAAAAACGGCGAGAACTATGCACGCTGGTGCAATGCCGAATTCCAGACGCTGATCGACAAGGCTCGCGAAACAGTGAACCCGCAGGAGCGTGCAGCGCTCTATGAGCAGGCTCAGGCTATATTCAACAAGGATCAGCCGTGGATCAGCATGGCTCACACCAGAATGTTCACGGCCATGCGTAAAAATGTGGAGGGCTACCAAATCAGCCCGCTCACAACCAACAACTTCGCCACTACCCAGGTGAAGTAGAAAAATAATCCGGCGAGCTCATAACCCGAGACTCGCCGGAGCACGCCTAACCGGCTGATGAGGTACACACCAAGATGTTTAGTTTTATCGCCCGCCGAGTGGGGTTGCTGATACCCACTTTCTTCGGCATCACCTTATTGACCTTCGCCCTGATTCGCCTGATTCCGGGCGACCCGGTCGAAGTCATGATGGGTGAGCGCCGGGTCGATCCGGAAATGCACGCTCAGGCCATGGAACGTCTTGGTCTGAATAAACCACTGTATGCTCAGTACATCGATTACATCGGCAAGCTCGCCCACGGCGACCTCGGTGAATCGCTGCGCACGCGCACCAGTGTCTGGAGCGAATTCACCTCGCTGTTCCCGGCAACCCTGGAGTTGTCGCTGGCAGCACTGATTTTCGCGGGTATTCTCGGCCTGTTGGCCGGGGTGATCGCCGCACTCAAGCGAGGGTCCCTGTTCGACCATGGGGTCATGGGGATTTCCCTCGCCGGTTATTCCATGCCGATTTTCTGGTGGGGCCTGATCCTCATCATGTTCTTCTCGGTAACACTGGGCTGGACCCCGGTTTCCGGGCGAATCGACCTGCTGTACGACATTCCGCCAGTCACCGGCTTCATGCTGATCGACACCTTGCTCAGTGACGAACAAGGCGCGTTTCTCGATGCGTTGCATCACCTGATTCTTCCGGCCATCGTGCTGGGCACCATCCCGCTGGCGGTAATCGCCCGGATGACCCGCTCATCGATGCTGGAAGTATTGCGTGAAGACTACGTGCGTACTGCACGGGCCAAAGGTCTGTCGCCGACTCGCGTGGTATTCGTTCACGGCCTGCGTAACGCGCTGATTCCGGTGCTGACCGTGTTCGGCCTGCAAATCGGCACACTGCTGGCCGGTGCGGTACTGACCGAAACGATCTTCTCGTGGCCCGGTATCGGCAAGTGGCTGATCGAAGCCATTGGCGCCCGGGACTACCCGGTCGTGCAAAACGGCATTCTGCTGATCGCCTGTCTGGTGATCCTGGTCAATTTCGTGGTGGATATCCTCTACGGCTTTGCCAACCCACGCATCCGTCATCAGCGCTGAGATCATCGATATGAGCACCCCTACTCCTGCGGTAGCAGTCGATCAAAGCCTGCTTTACCCATCCCCGTACAAAGAATTCTGGCAAGCGTTCTCGAAGAACAAAGGCGCGGTTGCCGGCCTGCTGTTCATGATCCTGATCGTGTTCTGCGCCCTTTTCGCCCCGTGGGTTGCACCCCATGATCCGAGCGAGCAATACCGTGACTTCCTGCTGACACCTCCGGTGTGGCTTGAAGGCGGTCAATGGCAATTCATCCTCGGCACCGACGAACTGGGCCGCGATCTGCTGTCGCGCCTGATCCAGGGTTCGCGCCTGTCGCTGCTGATCGGTCTGGCATCGGTGGTCATGTCGTTGATCCCCGGCATCCTGCTGGGCTTGCTGGCGGGCTTCTTCCCTCGCGTCCTAGGCCCTTCGGTGATGCGCCTGATGGACATCATGCTGGCCCTGCCATCGCTGCTGCTGGCTGTAGCCATCGTGGCGATTCTCGGCCCTGGCCTGATCAACACCGTGATCGCCATCGCCATCGTGTCGCTGCCGTCCTACGTACGTCTGACCCGCGCTGCGGTAATGGGCGAGCTGAACCGTGACTACGTGACGGCTGCGCGTCTGGCAGGTGCCACCCTGCCACGCCTGATGTTCATCACCGTGCTGCCCAACTGCATGGCGCCGCTGATCGTTCAGGCAACGCTGAGTTTTTCCTCGGCCATTCTCGACGCCGCAGCGCTGGGCTTCCTGGGCCTTGGCGTACAACCGCCGACGCCTGAGTGGGGCACCATGCTCGCCTCGGCGCGCGACTACATCGAACGTGCCTGGTGGGTCGTCAGCCTGCCCGGTCTGACCATTTTGCTCAGCGTGCTGGCAATCAACCTGATGGGCGACGGTCTGCGCGATGCGCTGGACCCGAAACTCAAGAACGCCGCCTGAGGAGATTCGCATGTCACTTCTTGAAATCAAGAATCTCAACGTCCGCTTCGGCGACGCCAAGGCCGTACCTGTTGTGGACGGCCTGTCCCTGAGCGTCGACAAAGGCGAAGTACTGGCCATCGTTGGCGAATCGGGGTCCGGTAAATCCGTGACCATGATGGCGCTGATGGGGCTGATCGATTCGCCCGGCATCATCACTGCCGACGCGCTCAACTTCGACGGCAAGGACCTGCTCAAGCTGAACGCGCGGCAGCGTCGTCGCATCATCGGCAAAGACCTGGCGATGGTTTTCCAGGACCCGATGACCGCGCTGAACCCTAGTTACACCGTGGGCTTCCAGATCGAGGAAGTGCTGCGCCAGCACCTGAACATGTCAGGCAAGGCGGCACGCCAGCGCGCGCTGGAACTGCTGGAAAAGGTCGAAATCCCTGGCGCGGCTGCGCGCCTGAATGCTTACCCGCATCAACTGTCGGGCGGCATGAGCCAGCGTGTGGCAATTGCCATGGCCATTGCCGGCGAACCGAAACTGCTGATCGCCGACGAACCGACCACCGCGCTGGACGTGACCATTCAGGCGCAGATCATGGAGCTGTTGCTGAGCCTGCAAAAAGAGCAGGACATGGCGCTGGTGCTGATCACTCACGACCTGGCGGTAGTGGCTGAAACCGCCCAGCGCGTCTGTGTGATGTATGCCGGTCAGGCCGTCGAAGTCGGTCAGGTGCCTGGTCTGTTCGAGGTCCCTGCCCACCCGTACAGCGAAGCCTTGCTGGCCGCTATTCCCGAGCACAGCATGGGCGCCGAACGCCTCGCCACGCTGCCGGGCATGGTTCCGGGTCGCTATGACCGGCCACAGGGTTGCCTGCTGTCACCGCGCTGCCCGTACGTGCGCGACAACTGCCGGACCGAACGTCCTGGCCTGGACCCCAAGGCCCATAGTCTGGCGCGCTGCTTCTATCCCTTGAATCAGGAGGTGGCGTAATGAGCGTCGTACTTACCGCCCGCGACCTTACCCGTCACTACGAAGTCTCCCGAGGCCTGTTCAAAGGCACAGCGCTGGTGCGCGCGCTAAACGGTGTGTCCTTCGAACTGGAAGCCGGCAAGACCCTGGCTGTGGTCGGCGAGTCCGGCTGTGGCAAGTCGACGCTGGCCCGCGCGCTGACACTGATTGAAGAGCCTTCATCGGGTTCGCTGAAAATCGCTGGCCAGGAAGTGGCCGGTGCCAGCAAGTCCGAGCGCAAGCAGTTGCGCAAAGACGTGCAGATGGTATTTCAGAGCCCTTACGCGTCGCTCAACCCACGTCAGAAAGTCGGTGACCAGCTCGGCGAGCCGCTGTTGATCAACACCAAACTGTCGGCGGCAGAACGTCGGGAAAAAGTGCAGGCGATGATGGCTCAGGTCGGTTTGCGCCCCGAGCACTATCAGCGCTACCCGCACATGTTTTCCGGCGGTCAGCGTCAGCGTATCGCGCTGGCGCGGGCCATGATGCTGCAGCCCAAAGTGCTGGTCGCGGACGAACCGACTTCGGCGCTGGACGTGTCGATTCAGGCCCAGGTGCTGAACCTTTTCATGGATTTGCAGCAGGAATTCAACACCGCCTACGTGTTCATCTCCCACAACCTGTCGGTGGTGCGTCATGTCGCCGATACGGTATTGGTGATGTACCTGGGCCGGCCTGCGGAAATGGGTCCCAAGGAAGAGATCTACAACCGTCCGCTGCACCCTTACACTCAGGCACTGTTGTCAGCGACCCCGACCATCCACCCGGACCCGCTCAAACCGAAGATCAAGATCGTCGGCGAGCTGCCCAACCCGCTCAACCCGCCAAGCGGCTGCGCCTTCCACAAGCGCTGCCCTTACGCGACGGAACGTTGCGCAACAGACGTACCGGAGCTGCGTCTGGTGGATAACCGTCAGGTGGCCTGCCACTATGCCGAGCAATTTGTAGCGGCTTAAGCTAGAAGCTAGAAGACTATCGTGCCCACGCTCCAGCGTGGGCACGCAGTTCTGGACGCTCTGCGTCCGGTTTTGAGTGTGCGGTGCGGCGCAGATTTGTGACGCAGAGCGTCACCCAAGGCATTCCCACGCTGGAGCGTGAGGAACGATACCCTCAACTATCGTGCGATGCTTAATACACATCCCGCCGATAACGCCCTTCCTCGATCAATTCGCCGACCGCCTGCTCGCCCAGCACCTCGTTCAACACCTGATCCACGCCCGCCGCCATACCCAGCAAGCTGCCACAGATGTAAATCGCAGCCCCTTCGTCGAGCCATAGACGCAGTTCATCGGCCGCTTCGCGCAAGCGATCCTGCACGTAGATTTTCTCCGCCTGGTCACGTGAGAAGGCCAGATCCAGACGAGTCAGATGACCAGCCTCCAGCCAACCCTCAAGCTCAGCGCCACAATGAAAATCGTGGGCGCGGTTACGCTCGCCGAACAGCAGCCAGTTACGCACTTGGCCTTGGGCAATGCGAGACTTGAGCAGACTGCGCAAACCGGCCAGCCCCGTACCATTGCCCAGCAAGATCAGCGGGACGGAATCGACAGGCAAATGAAAACTGCTATTGCGGCGCAAACGCAGACTGATCGCGCTGTCGAGGTCGGCATGGGTGGTCAGCCAGCCGGAGCTCAGCCCCAGACTGCCGTCAGGATGAACTTCCTGACGCACGATGAGTTGCAGACGCCCGTCTTCCGGAATCGAAGCAATCGAATACTCACGAGCAGATACCGGCACCAGCGCATCGATCAGCGCCTGCGCGTGCAGGCCCACCAGATGCGCACGATTGTGCGGCAGTTGGCGAGTCGCTAACGCCTGCACGAGCGGCTCCTGCAAGCCATCCACAGTTACCGAAGCGCCAGGATCGACACCCAGCCCGGCGAGAAAGGGCTCAATGACCTGCGCCGCATTGCGCGGCATCACCTCGACCAGATCACCCGCCTGCCAGCTCGCTGACGTCGGCGCTGCCAGGTCCAGCAGGTAGACCTTCGAACCACTGCTGCCCGGGTTCAAATGCTCGCGCCGCGCCAGCGTCCAGTTTTCGAAGACCGGTGCCTGCCAGTGCGCTGAAGGCACGGAGCCAGTCAATTGTTCCAGTTGCTGCTGCCAGTGTTGCAGGGCTGCTGGATCGGCGCTGTCCACTTCAACAGGCGGGAACAACGTACGCCCACCATGCTCGGCCAACCAGCCATGCAAACGATGGGCAAAACCGCAGAAATGCGGGTACTGACGGTCACCCAGGGCCAGAACGGCGTAATCGAGCTGCTTCAGTTGCAGCGGACGGCCCAGCAACTTACGCTCGAAACCCCGCGCGCTGTCGGGCGCCTCGCCCTCACCAAAGGTGCTGACGACGAATAGCGCCTTACGGCTCTGAATGAGATCCTCTTCGATCAGATCACCCAAATGCTTAACGCGCACTGACACCCCTGAAGCCTGCAACAGGCCAGCAGTCTGCCAGGCCAACTGCTCGGCAAAACCGCTCTGGCTGGCGAAACCAATCAGCCAGGAAGCAGCATCATCTGCCCCTTCACTCTGAACCTCGCCGCGCGCACTTCTGACAGCGCGCTGCTTGCGACGTCGATCCAGGTACAACAACCAGCCGGTGATAAAGAACACCGGCATCATCAACGATGCTGCCGTCATGATGAGCCGGCCGACGAGACCGAAATAGCTGCCAACATGCAGCGCATAGTTGCTGGCCAGCAGTTGCGCACCGAAACTGCGCTCTGCATAGCGCGAAACCGAGCTGACCTGACCGTTGGCCGGGTCAAGCGTGATGCTGTTCAAGGCCCGTGGATGAGGTGAATCCTTGAGCAGGTAGAACACCGTGGCCGGTTGGCCGCCAGACGCAGGCAGGCGCAAGTTATAAGCGCGCAGCTCAGGCCCGGCAGTTTTCTGCACACTGTCCCAGATAGCCGCGTAATCAACCAGCAACGGCGCGGATTTGCTGGCCGGAGCCGCAAGGGCTTTGCGCTGCACCGGCAGCGAATCTCCCAGCAGCCTGTTCAGACCATTGCTCACCCAGTCATAAGACCAGCTCAGACCCGTGATCGCGAACAGCAGGTAGAACAACAGGCACCAGGTACCAAAGACCGAATGCAGGTCCCAGTTGAAACTGCGGCCCTTTTTGGCCCAATCCATCGTCAGCCAGACACGCCAGTTCAGTGCGTTGCGAGGCCAGCGCAGGTAGAGTCCGGACAGGCAGAAGAACACCAGAACCAGTGTGCAGGCCGCAGTGATCTGTTTACCCACCTCACCTGCTGCCAGATAACGATGCAGTTGCAGGACAAAGTCGAAAAAGCCCTCACCTACAGCATCGCCTTTCAGCTCGCCGGTATAGGGATCGAAATTGCGTTTGGGACCGCGCCGTTCGCCCGGCTCCGGTGTGAAATACACCTGAGCGGCACGATTGCCCAGCGTATCGACACGCAGAATAGCGACGGTCAGCCCGGTCGCTGCCTCCAGCCTGTGAACAAGCTCAATCGGTGGCAAGGTAGCCGTACGCTCCTGCACGAGCAGAACGTCTGGGTTCAGAACATCAAGAATTTCGTCTTCGAACGAATACAGCGCGCCGGTAATCCCCATGAGGGTCAGCACCAGACCTGCCGTGATCCCGAAGAACCAGTGCAGTTGGAACAAGACTTTCTTCAACGCCGACGCTCTCCCCTCTACAGGCTGCGGCGCGCAGTATGCTCCAACCGCGACACATTCTCATCTTTAAATTGAGGCAGCGCGGGTTTTCCTGTTCATTCGCGCTGCTGAGGGGAACAAAACCTATTTATTAAAAGCGTTGAATTTATACATGTACCATCTCTATTAAAAATGACCGTCGCCCACGGCAGACTGACTGTAAAGAGTTATTTATCTTACATCTTTAATCCATGTTTATGCTTTGACGCCCTCGCCCTTAAACCCCTAATCTTTTTCAACACGAGAACATCAACTTATTGAGGAGATCAACATCTGTTCTCCCGGTGAAAATAAGGACATCCCCATGAACCCAATGTTTTATGACGTCATGCAGGCAGAACCGTTATCCGCAGACCCCAAGGCGGATGAGGCGATAAAAACGGCCGAACTGTTCGGTACGATGTCGTCTGCCAATGATAAGCACGTCACCCGCGCACCCGGTTTGATTCTGACCAAAGAACAGATTATCAACCTCAAGAAATATGAATTGGCGGGGCTCGCCCTGCCCATTGAACTGGAGGACATCATTGTTTATCTCGGCTATTCAAAAGGCGCCGGTGCAGGGCTTGAACCTGAAGACTTCCTGAAAAGTTTCAACCTTATCCACCGGCATGCGCGTCGCTGGAGTCCGCTGCGCACCGACCTTCTGGGCATAGGCAGCAAACTGAAGGTCTTTGCAGGCAAGATGCTGGTGTACGGCCAAAGCATGGAGGAGATCAACGGCGACGTCAGGGCCGGAAAAATCGTTGACCATCATCAGATCAAGACACTGGAGGATGTAAAACGCTTGAGTGTTGAACTGGGCAAGGACTTTCCGGGCATCGAACTGGATGAAAACGATAAGGAGATCACCCAAGAAATCGGCTCTCACCTCACCGATATACTGGACCTGATTACAGCCAATCTGGCCGATGCGCAAACCATCAAGAAGGAACTGGATCAGTTTGGCCTGGACCTGTCGCTGCATGTCAGGCCCGAGATACAGCGCAAAATGGTTGCCATCGACAACAGTTCACTGCCGGCCGACGTGGCGAAGCTGATCCTGGATATCGAACAGCGCGCAAAGGACATCGATGAAAAGAACAAAGAGTACAAAACGGTGGTACAACAATCGTTGAATTCGGTCAGTAGTTTGAACATTGTGGGCTTGGCATTGGGCATTTATTTCGGCGTAGAAGCCGAAAATGTCAGGGGCGCACGCAATGAATTAATAGCGCAACAAACCGCTGACATAGACACCTTGCAAGACAAGAACACTATTCTGGGCTCATTGAGCAGGGTAAAGTTTAACTTGCAGAACCTAGCAACGATTGTGGTCGATGCCGACGTGGCCACTAAAAACCTGATTACCGTATGGAACAAGCTGTTTTTGTTTATTGAAGCGTCTGCGGTATCGGCGTCCGAGATAAACGACGCTTTGTCTTTACGGCAATTTATGAATCACTTCAGACAAGTCGTTCACCCCTGGAAGACCATCGAAGTCGACTCGGACGCCTTGCTTAATGTGTTTAAGGAAGCCGATGAAGAATATAAACGGATTTATGGATAACTCGACAATGAAAAATACGTTCACGCCCAATGACACAGCTTTCGCTGGTCAAGTACCCGACCGCGATATCATGACTCGCAGTCTTCACCTCATGCGTAACAGTCTGGTAACGGCAGACCTTCTGTTTGCCAAGACCCAGTACCTGCCCAACCTTTATGAAAAGCTCACACGCCTGAACATCCTGGCCGTCACTGAACAACAGCACCTCGGAGAACACACTGAACGGCTGATCATCGATATCGAGTCGAAGACCGCCCTGCTGATGCAGTACGCTCAACCCTCCGCCACTCCCATCGATGCCGAAGAGCTGGAAGATATCGACGTTCAGTGTCAGCGCCTTGTGAACAATGCCGCTGGCACAGCCCAGCAACTGGCCAGTGCTCTGAGTGAAATGACACAAGGTATTGATCGACAGCAGACCGCTGAGTTTGCACAGAGTCTGCAAGGTGACATGGCAAAAGCAGGCACCAGACTCGACGCATTACACACCGGCCTGGAGAAGTTGAAAGAAGAGCGTCAAGTGCTGAGCACCGCTATTGACGCCCTGGAAAGCAAGGGTGCGGCGAGTATTGCCAAGGACACGTTGATCACTGCGGAGAAGGTGCTGGGCCTGGGAATGCAGCCCCCTGAACTCGCCGTGATCATGCTGGCGCTCGAGCAAATGAAGGCGACCCTGGAAAAGGGTGAAGCGGGAATCAACCTCATCATGATGATCAAACGCCGTGATGGTTTTCGCGAGCGCATCAATGCCCTGTCCCAGCAACTGGCAAGCATGGACAAGGAAAAAATATCGCTCGCACAGCGCATTGAGCTGATTGAATGCTTCAACGCTTTTGACGAGCAGCGTGCCGCTTATGTCGAGCAATACCAGAAAATCAAAAACACTCTGGACAGCTTTCTGGTCGTCAACACCAAGGGCGCATCCGATGACAGGCAACGCAGCATGCGCCTGATCGAATCCGGCCAACAGTTGATCGGCTACTTGAACCGCATTCGCTGACGCCACCGAAGGCCACGTTGCAAGGGTAATGGCCTGTACGTCCTTGCAACCTGCGTTTATGCACCTGCCGTTAAACGGCAGCCAAACAGCTATCAATTCAACGTGCGGGAAATCCAGCGCCTTTCAAAAGCGTTCGACACTGGGCAGGATCTGGCTGTCTGAACCCTGGATGAAACGCAAAAAAAACCCGCGATCACTCGCGGGTTTTCATATCAGGACAGCGTTTACAGATAGAACGATTTCAATGGCGGGAAGCCGTTGAATTCCACTGCGCTGTAGCTGGTGGTGTAGGCACCGGTCGACAACCAGTACATGCGGTCACCGATGGCCAGGTTGAGCGGCAGGCCGTACTTGTAGTTCTCGTACATGATGTCGGCGCTGTCGCAGGTCGGACCGGCAATGACCACTTCTTCCATTTCGCCTTTCTTCTCGGTCCAGATCGGAAACTTGATGGCTTCGTCCATGGTTTCGATCAGACCGGAGAACTTGCCCACGTCGGTGTATACCCAACGCTCGACCGCAGTACGCGACTTGCGCGCGACCAGCACGACTTCGCTGACCAGAATACCGGCGTTGGAGATCAGCGAACGGCCTGGCTCGAGAATGATTTCCGGCAGGTCATCGCCAAAGTCTTCCTTCAGGAAGCGGATGATCTCTTCAGCGTAGGTTTCCAGGCTGTTGGTGCGGGTGATGTAGTTGGCCGGGAAGCCGCCGCCCATGTTGATCAGCTTGAGAACGATGCCGTCTTCTTCTTTCAGACGCTCGAAGATCACTTTGACCTTGGCGATGGCAGCATCCCAGACGCTGATGTCGCGCTGCTGCGAGCCGACGTGGAACGAGATGCCGTAAGGCACCAGACCCAGATCACGGGCAAGAATCAGCAGGTCCATGGCCATGTCGGTCTGGCAGCCGAACTTGCGCGACAGCGGCCAGTCGGCGGTGGTCGAGCCTTCGGTCAGAATACGCACGTAGACTTTCGCACCCGGCGCAGCCTTGGCAATGTTGCGCAGGTCCGCTTCCGAGTCGGTTGCGAACAGACGCACGCCCTTCTCGTAGAAATAGCGAATGTCCTTGGATTTCTTGATGGTGTTGCCGTAGCTGATGCGCTCCGGACCAACGCCACAGCTCATGACCTTGTCCAGCTCGTAGATCGACGCGATGTCGAAACTGGAACCCTTGTCCTTGAGCAGATTGATGACTTCGACGGCCGGGTTGGCTTTGACAGCGTAATAGACCTTGGCAAACTCGAAGCCCGCACGCAGGTCGTCGTAGGCTTTGCTGATGATGGCGGTATCAATGACCACGAACGGAGTTTCTTGCTTGTCAGCGAACGTCTTCATTTTCTTGAAGGTTTCGGCTGAATAGTAGTCTTCGACATTGATCGACATGCTGCTGGAACTCCTGATGGCAAGCGGTATTGGTAAATGGGTGCAAATGAACGCCCTCCGTATCCCCACTTTGGTTCGCCTACTTCCCAAGGCATGTCGCCGAAAGCAAAAAGGCCCTGAAGGGCTGCCTTCCTGGCCTTGCTGTCTCGTCGTCAGTACTTGAGCCGGATGGATCGTTTCCAGCATGGACGTTCGGCGCGAACTTTAGGACCTGAGGGGCCGGATATCAACAAAAAATGTCGCGTTTTTGCACAGAGTGCTTGAGTTGCCTTCCCAAGGACCTGTTTAACCGACCTGCATGACAGGCAGATGTTCCCCGCAGGGTAATAAGCGACTGAAAGGCGCTGGGCGATCCGACAGTTTTCAAACGCGAAGATCAGCCGTGAGCTTCGACAGGAGAATGGCTGACGACCGGTGATCGAATAGCTGTGGCTACTAGCCGTCTGGAAAACGGCCTGCACGGAACGATAAAGAGAGGGCTTGCGGATATTCGCGGTAAAACGGTGTGGAAAACACGATCAGCCCGACACCTTTGCGGCACCGGGCTGATCTTTCCAGACTTATGCCTGTGCTTCGGCTGCAACGTCCGCAGGCGAAACAATACTGGTCTTCATCCCACGCGAACGACCCGAGCTCAGGTAAGCCGCAATGGACTCCTGCGTCACTTCACCCAGGAACACGTTCTCGGCGTCCAGTACCGGCAGCCAGGCGCGGTTGAACTCGTACATGCGCGACAGCAGGATGCGCAAGTGCTCGTCGTAAGCGGCGGTTGCGTTGAACTCACGCAGGAACTGCGCGCACGTGCCCTGCTGGCGATGCAGGTCACGGCGACGTACGTAGCCCATTGCCTTGTTCTCGCTGTCGGTGACAACGATGTAGCGACGGTCATTTTCGTCCATCACGTCCAGTGCATCGGCCACCGGGGTTTCCGGGCTGACCGACGGTGCGTTGTCGGCGGCGTCTTCGGCTTTGACCAGCAGCAGGCGCTTGAGCGTGCTGTCCTGGCCGACGAAGCTGCTGACGAAGTCGTCAGCCGGATGTGCGAGCAAGGTGTCCGGGTGATCGATCTGCAGCAGTTTGCCGCCACGGAAGATAGCAATCTTGTCGCCCAGCTTGATGGCTTCATCAATGTCGTGGCTGACCATGATCACGGTCTTGTTCAGCGCGCGCTGCATCTCGAAGAACTCGTTCTGGATCATCTCACGGTTGATCGGGTCGACCGCACCGAACGGTTCGTCCATCAACAGCAGGGGTGCGTCTGCAGCCAGTGCACGGATCACGCCGATACGCTGTTGCTGACCACCGGACAATTCACGCGGGTAGCGATGCAGGTACTGCTTGGGCTCCAGCTTGATCATGCTCATCAGTTCACGGGCACGGTCATGGCAACGCTGCTTGTCCCAGCCGAGCAGCTTGGGCACCACCACGATGTTTTCTTCGATGGTCATGTTCGGGAACAGACCGATCTGCTGAATCACGTAGCCGATGTTGCGACGCAGGGTCACTTCGTCCAGATCAGTGGTGTCTTCGCCATTGATCAGCACTTTGCCGGAGGTCGGCATGATCAGGCGGTTGATCATTTTAAGCGTGGTGCTCTTGCCGCAGCCCGAGGGGCCGAGGAAGACGCAGATTTCGCCTTCGTTGACCGTGAGGCTGACCGAATCGACAGCCTTCACTTCTTTGCCGTTGCTCTGGAAAGTCTTGGAGAGGTTCTGGAGTTCGATCATTTCAGTAATCCTTTTGGAGTCAGCGTGCGTTGCAGCCATTGCAGGAGAAGGTCGGCGATGATGGCCAGAATGCTGACCAGTACCGCGCCGACGATCAGCATCGACATATCGCTGCGGCTGATAGAAGCAAGAATGAGTACACCCAGACCACCGGCACCGATGGTCGCGGCAATGGTCATGACACCGATATTCATCACCACCGCGGTGCGCACACCGGCGAGGATCACAGGCACGGCGATGGGCAGCTCGACCATGCGCAGACGCTGGCCGAAGGTCATGCCGATGCCTTTGGCCGCCTCGCGGATACCCGGCTCTACGCCAGTCAGCGCCAGGTAGGTGTTACGCATGATCGGCAGCAGCGAATAGAGAAACACTGCGGTAATAGCCGGCATCGGGCCGAGGCCCTGGCCGAATTTGGAGTAGAACGGCAGCAACAGGCCGAACAGGGCAATCGACGGCACGGTCAGCAATACCGTGGCGCTGGCCTGCAACGGGCCCGCCAGTGCTGGAAAACGCGTCATCAGCACGCCCAGTGGCACGCCGACGAGAATCGCCAGGGTCACGGCAATGCCCACCAGCGTAATGTGCTGCCAGGTCAGTTGCAGAACCTGTGCCCAGTCCAGATGGGAGAAGGCGCTCAAGAAACTCATATCGTCTCCTTCCTTAATTCAATGGGTGCTGGCGCAGAAAGTCTGCAGCAACCGTGGAGGGGCTTTCATGGCCGACGTCGACGCGCGCGTTGAGGTCGATCATGGTCTGGTTGTCCAGCAAGTCAGCCAGTGGCTTGAGCAGCGTGGCGATGTCCGGATGCTTGTCCAGATATTCCTGACGGATCACCGGCGCAGCGGTGTAGTCCGGGAAATAATGCTTGTCGTCTTCCAGCACTTTCAGTTTGAACGCATTGAGACGTCCGTCGGTGGTGTACACCAGACCGGCGAAAACCTGACCGTTGCGCAGCGCGGTGTAGACCAGCCCGGCGTCCATCTGCCGGGTGTTTTCACGACCGAGATTCATGTCGTAGTGCTTGACCATACCGATCAGGCCGTCGGAACGGTTGGCAAACTCGGTGTCCAGCGCTACGACATGACCCTCTTTGGCTTCGTCCTTGAGCACTTTGGTCAGGTCGGTCATGGTGTTGACCTGCGGGTACTTGTCAGCCACTTTCTGCGGCAGTGCCAACGCGTAGGTGTTGTTGAATTTCGACGGCGAAAGCCATACCAGGCCTTTCTTGGCATCGACTTCCTTCACTCGCGCGTAAGTCTGTGCGCTGTCGAGTTTTTCATCGATGTGGTTGTAGGCAACCAGCGACACACCGGTGTATTCCCAGAGCAGATCCAACTGACCGCTTTCCTGTGCGCTACGCGCCAGGTTGCTGCCAAGACCGCCGGTAATCTGTACATCGTAGTTCTTGGTTCGCAGGTATTGCGCAGTCAGCTCGGCAAGCATGGTCTGCTCGGTGAACACCCGTGCGCCGACCCGTAAAAGCGGTTTATCCGCCGCTTGGGCAAATGCCGGAAACAGCAAGGCCAAACCTAAAAACAAACATATTCTTTTCATGATAATTCCTTCGCTCAGCGAGCCAGACCGCGTTCCAGCCAGAGACGACTGGCCAGTATCACCAGCCCGTCAAGCAGCAGCGCCAGCAGAGCGGTACACGCCGCACCCAGCACCAGTTGCGGCTGGTTGTTCAAGGCGATGCCGGGGAAAATCAGGCTGCCCAGGCTATTGGCACCGATGAGAAACGCCAGCGGCGCGGTCCCGACATTGATCGCCAGCGCGACACGCACACCACCGATGATGATCGGCACGGCGTTAGGCAACTCGACACGCCACAGCACCTGACGCGGGGTCATGCCGATGCCGACCGCAGCTTCCTTGAGTGAACCCTGAACGTTTTTCAGGCCTTCATAGGTGTTACGCACGATGGGCAATAAAGAGGCGAGAAACAGCGCGAAGATCGCAGGCCCGCTGCCGATCCCGAGTATCCCGAGGGCAATGGCCAGAACGGCGAGAGGAGGAACGGTGTTGCCAATGTTGAATATCTGCATGAAACGTTCGGCGCGGCCAACCATGCTCGGTCGGCTGAGGGCGATGCCTGCGGGGATACCGACCACCAGGGCCGCCAACATTGAAACCAGAACCAGAATCAGGTGAGCCTGAAGGTAGAACAGCAGGTCATCCTGGTATTGCTTGATAGTACTGATGCCGATCCAGTGGATCAGCAGGGCCAGGAGTGCGATCACAACCGCACCTCCCAATAGCCCCTTGCCATAGCGATTAGCCACAGGCGGACTCCTTATTTCAGTCGGCGAACGCGTTGACCAGGGCGTCCGCAAAGGACACCGGCAATAACGTTCGCGAAGAGCAGCGGGTGGGTCGCCGGTAAGGGTTTAACCTCGGCGAAAACACAAGCCATAAGCGCAGCTTCGTCAAGCCAACATGCTGATGAATCAGCCCCTTGCGTTGGCTTCGTTGCGAGCCTTGACGGGGGAGTGGACGTCTCCACGACGTGAAAGGTTCCCACACGAGACATTATCTGGCCATCGTTTATTGTCTGAACGGTTCGGTTATTGCCGCGAGTTGAGCTATAATCTGCGCCCTTTTTCAATCCCATCCCAGGCGATTTCCCATGACCCAACAGGCCGCCGAAGTCGCGAAACGCCGCACTTTCGCCATTATTTCCCACCCGGATGCGGGTAAAACCACCATCACGGAAAAACTCCTGCTGATGGGCAAGGCCATTTCCGTCGCCGGTACGGTCAAGTCGCGTAAATCCGACCGTCACGCCACCTCCGACTGGATGGAAATGGAGAAACAGCGTGGTATCTCCATTACTACGTCCGTGATGCAGTTTCCGTATCGCGAGCACATGATCAACCTGCTCGACACCCCAGGCCACGAAGACTTCTCCGAAGACACCTACCGCACCCTGACGGCAGTCGACTCCGCGCTGATGGTCCTCGACGGCGGCAAGGGCGTCGAGCCACGCACCATCGCGCTGATGGATGTCTGCCGTCTGCGCGACACGCCTATCGTCAGCTTCATCAACAAGCTCGACCGCGATATCCGCGACCCGATCGAGCTGCTTGATGAAATCGAAGCCGTGCTCAAGATCAAGGCGGCACCGATCACCTGGCCGATTGGTTGCTACCGGGACTTCAAGGGTGTCTATCACCTGGCCGACGACTACATCATTGTCTACACCGCAGGTCACGGCCACGAGCGTACCGAAACCAAAATCATCGAGAAGCTCGATTCGGACGAAGCCCGCGCCCATCTGGGTGACGAGTACGACCGCTTTGTCGAGCAACTGGAACTGGTGCAGGGTGCCTGCCACGAGTTCAACCAGCAGGAATTCATCGACGGCCAATTGACCCCGGTGTTTTTCGGTACCGCGCTGGGCAACTTCGGCGTCGACCATGTACTCGATGCCGTGGTGAACTGGGCGCCGAAGCCTCTGGCACGCGTGGCCAACGAGCGCACCGTCGAGCCGGCCGAAGAGAAATTCAGCGGTTTCGTGTTCAAGATCCAGGCAAACATGGACCCCAAGCACCGCGACCGTATCGCATTCATGCGTATCTGTTCTGGCCGTTACGACAAGGGCATGAAAATGCGCCATGTGCGTCTGGGCAAGGACGTGCGGATCGGCGACGCGCTGACGTTCTTCTCGTCGGAGCGCGAGCAACTGGAAGAAGCCTATGCCGGTGACATCATCGGTTTGCACAACCACGGCACCATCCAGATCGGCGACACCTTCACCGAAGGCGAAGCACTGGGCTTCACCGGTATTCCGCACTTCGCACCGGAGTTGTTCCGCCGCGTGCGCCTGAAGGACCCGCTCAAGTCCAAGCAATTGCGTCAGGGTCTGCAACAGCTGGCCGAAGAAGGCGCCACGCAGGTGTTCTTCCCGCAGCGCAGCAACGACATCATCCTCGGCGCCGTCGGTGTGCTGCAGTTCGATGTGGTCGCCAGCCGTCTGAAGGAAGAATACAAGGTCGAATGCGCCTACGAGCCGATCACCGTGTGGTCTGCCCGCTGGATCGACTGCGACGACAAGAAGAAGCTCGAAGAGTTTGAGAACAAGGCGGTGGAAAACCTGGCAATGGACGGCGGCGGTCACCTGACCTACCTCGCCCCTACCCGCGTGAACCTGGCGCTGATGGAAGAACGCTGGCCCGACGTGAAATTCCGCGCTACCCGCGAGCATCACTGACAGGCCGACGGCGTCGCTGTGTGACGCAGAGCGTCACGAACGGCATTCCCACGCGGAGCGTGAGGAACGATAGTTCTGTAACTATCGTCCCGACGCTCCGCGTCGGCATTCGCTGACCTGGATCAACCATTCAGCGTAAAATGAGAATTAATCTCAATAGTGCCTTGCTATTATCCCGATAAGAATTATTCTCATCTTACTTGCACAGGAGATGAGACATGACCTATTTGATCGATGCATGGCTGGACCGGCCTCACCCTTACCTGAGAATTCTTCATCGCGAGACGGGCGAAGTGTGTGCGGTGCTGGAAGAGGAAGCGCTGGAGGAGTTACGTGATCAGGGCGATCTGGATGTGTGCAGCTTGAGTTCCAGCGAACCATTGGTGCTCAAGGAGCTGGTGAGAAACCTGTTTCTGTTCTGCTACGCGCGGGCGTTGCGCCCGATGGGTGAGTTGCACTGAGCATGGAGCATCAGCACAACCCCACCGCTGAACGAATCAGCGCGATTCGTTCAGCGACTATCTGCATCGACCGGGTCGCTTACAGAACGTCCAGCAGTTCCACGTCGAACACCAGCACGCTGTGCGGTGCGATGCTGCCTACGCCCTGAGCGCCATAAGCCAGCTCGCTCGGTACGTGCAGACGCCATTTGCTGCCAGCGTTCATCAGTTGCAGTGCCTCGGTCCAGCCAGCAATCACGCCGCTGACCGGAAATTCCGCAGGCTCGCCACGATCATAGGAGCTGTCGAAGACGTTACCGTCGATCAGCGTACCGTGATAGTGCACGCGCACCTGATCTTCACGGGTTGGCTTGGCACCAGCGCCAGCGGTCAGCACTTCGAATTGCAGACCCGAGGCCAGCGTGGTCACGCCTTCGCGCTTGGCATTTTCAGCCAGGTAAGCCTTGCCGGCACCCGCAGCCTGTTCAGCCTTGGCGGCCGCTTCGGCCTGCATGATTTCACGGATAACCTTGAAGCTGGCGGACATTTCTTCCTGACCCACACGGCTTGGCTGACCGCCAAATGCATCACGCAGGCCTGCCACGATGGCTTCCAGGTCGACACCCGGTGGCGGGTTGTCGCGCAACTGGTCGCCCAACTGACGGCCAATGCCGTAGCTGACGCGGGTTTCATCGGTGGACAGATTGACTTCGGACATGACACTGCTCCGCAGAGGGGCACGCAGTCGGCAATCACGCGATACCTGAACGGCAATCACGCTATACCCTGATGCGCCCCGAACCAAAAGGGCGAGCAGCCTAGCACAATTGCCGCTACAGCCCCTACCGCAGCAGCAATACGCGGCTGGCGATCAGGACCAGGAGGAATGAAACGAGATCGGCAGGCGCATTTCAGAGCGGTCATTGACCGGCATGCCGCACAGCTCGTCATGGACCACACAATGGACCAGGTAAAAAGGCACCACCGGTATGTCCTTGAGCAAATCCCGCGCATGCTCCACCGAGCGAAGATGCAGGGTCTTGCCTGCCGGGTCCTTGAGCATCACCGAAGTGCCATTCATGCGCACATCCAGCAGATAGATGCCGCCTTCGATGGAGATCAGGTTCAGCTCATCGACCCGCCCGGCCTGGGCGTGTTCGATAAATTCCTGATAATTCATGATCGAACCTCCTGCGCAAATGCCTGATGCATCGGAACGGACGTTTTACAACACACAGCGCCGACATGCCAGAAACGATAACGCCCGCCCCTTTCATCGCGCGTCGCCTTAGTGCTTGGTGACCTTGTCCAGATAGCCCATCGCAAACGCGGATATCACGAAGGTCATGTGGATAATCACGTACCACATCAGGTATTCAGGCTTGATGTTGGTGGCATCCATGAACACCCGCAGCAGGTGTATTGAGGAGATTGCCACGATGGAGGCCGCCACTTTCATCTTCAGCGAAGACGAATCCATGGTGCCCAGCCAGTTGAGCTTTTCCTTGTCCTCATCGATGTCCAGCTGCGATACGAAGTTCTCGTAGCCGGAAATCATCACCATCACCAGCAAACCACCCACCAGCGCCATGTCGATCAGCGACAGCAGCACCAGAATCAGATCAGCTTCGGCCAGCGAGAAAATGTTAGGGATGACGTGAAAGATTTCCTGGAAGAATTTCAGACACAACGCCAGCAGCCCAAGGGAAAGACCGAAATAGATCGGCGCCAGCAGCCAGCGCGATGCGTACATGGCATTTTCAAAAAAACGTTCCATTGATACTCGCAAGGTGTTTTGAAGGAGCGGGCGAGTATATCAGCGGTAACGCGCTGCTCTGGAGATGCGACAAAATATCGCACAGCACGCAGATATGCACTGTCAGGAGACCGGCATGCATAGCGCAGACTGGCTAGAAAAGCGATGAGCGCTCACACACCACCATGCCACTGTTGATACGTCGCAGTTCAGCTTGAATATGCAAGGTCCATATCGGTACATCATCGGCGCATTGATAACCATGCAGCGACAGGCTCTCGATAATGCTCGTCAATACCGCCTGCGCCGCTGGCAGGCCGTTGAATGGTCCTTGGGATTTGATCGCGGAGGGCTGTTCTTCAGCCATGCCGGCTGCGAAGAGCACCATCCATTGTCCACCATCGTGGGGAAGAGGCCGAATGACACATTCGATGCGGGTCATCAGCCCCATGCATTCTCGGGTAAGGCAAAGGCTACGCTGCATGATGCGCTCCTGATCAGCAACAGTATTCATCCGTCTGGCAAAGCAGGATGTGCGCCAATCCGATTGGCCACTGCGGTCATGATCAAGATTAGAAGAAAACCGTCCCGCGGGAAATATCCCTGATGAACGGATTGCTGATGAACGCAGTACCGGGCGGCGTCAGCACCGCCCGGCTAGCGCCGTTGTCAGACCTTCAGTTCAGGTTGTAACTGGGCTGGCTCCTTCTCCAGCTCTTCCTTGAGGTCTTCGTCGCTGAGCATTTCCGCGATGTCGCGCAAGCGCTCGACCACACGTGCATTCACGCTGCCTTCCGGAAACTCGCCATTCTCGTCAGGCGCACCGGCAGGCTCGCCGACCAGCAGGCTCAAGGCCTCGTCAGCCTGACGTACCGCATAGATATGGAATTGCCCGTCACGCACGGCCTGCACCACACGCTCATCCAGCATCAGCGTGGTGACGTTGGCGTGCGGAATGATAGCGCCCTGCTCGCCCGTCAGCCCGCGTGCTTCACAAAGACGGAAGAAGCCTTCGATTTTCTCGTTGACCCCGCCCACCGCCTGCACTTCGCCGAACTGGTTGATGGAGCCGGTAATTGCGAAGCACTGCTTGAGCGGAGTGCGCGACAACGCTGAAATCAGCGTACAGGCCTCGCCCAGCGACGCACTGTCGCCGTCCACGTAACCGTAGGATTGCTCAAGCGCAATACTGGCTGATATCGCCAGCGGGAATTCCTGAGCGTAACGGCTACCCAGGTAGCCGGTGAGAATCATCACGCCCTTGGAGTGGATCGGCTGGCCAAGATTGACCTCGCGCTCGATGTCGACAATCCCGCTGCCACCCGGATAGACCGTGGCGGAAATACGCGCCGGCACGCCAAACGCCGAATCACCGACTTCCAGAACCGTCAGGCCGTTGCATTTGCCGACCGCGGCACCGTCCGTGTCGATGAGGATCACACCCGCCATCATGTCATCGAGAATCCGCGCGGAAACCCGCCCGGTGCGCGTGGCCTTGGCCTTCAACGCTCGCTCGATATGCCCGGCGTCGGTCTTGTCGTCACTGGCCAACTGACGGATGAAGTCTGCCTCGCTGACCAACTGGAACAGATCGCCGATACGCGCCGACAAACGCCCCTGGTGTTCAGCCAGTCGAGCGCTATAGGTTGCCAGTCGCGCCACCGCATCGGCGGTCAAAGGTGCCATGCCCTCTTCTGACGTTCGGGTTTTCAGCAACTGAGCGAATTGCTCGAGCGTTTCATCGACCATCGGAATTTCTTCGTCGAAATCGACCAGTACCCGAAACATCTCCTGAAAGTCAGGATCGAGGTCTTGCAGGGTGTAATACAGCGAGCGCGAACCAATGATGATGATCTTGACGTTCCACGGAATAACCTGCGGCGTCAGGCTCACGGTTGCCACGCGCCCCAGCTCGCCCAGCGGTGATTCCATCTTCAGCTTGCGCGACTGCAGGGTGCGCTTGAGCGCGTCCCAGACGAACGGCTCGCCGAGCATTTTTTCGGCTTCCAGAATCAGAAAGCCTCCATTGGCGCGATGCAGCGCACCGGGCCGCAACTGGCGATAGGTGGTGTACAGCGCGCCCTGATCAGTGCTGTATTCGATACGCCCGAACAGGTTGTCATACGTAGGATGCTGCTCGAAAACCACCGGCGCGCCGCCGTCGCGGGTATTGCCGACCACCAGGCTCGGGCTGTACTGCTCTTCCAGTAACTTGCGTGCCTGAGCGTCGGTCTTGGCATCGTCGACCAGTTGCTCGACCAAGGTCTTGAGCAGGTACACCTGCATCGCTTGCAGGTACGCACAGACCGCAGCATTCTCGGCGTACTTTTCCGAGAGCGGCGCCAACAATGGCTGCAAGGTCAGCGTGATGGTTTCTTCGTTCAACTGACGAAGCTGGTTGTTCGACTCACGCTTCCACTGCGGCAGGCTGGCCAGTTCTTCGTTGAGGCGCTCCTCAAGGGCGGAGATATCTTCGTGAAAACGCTCGCGATCAGCCTCGGGCAACTGCGAAAACTCGGCCTCGTCCAGCGCCTTGCCATCGGCCATCGGCGTGAAGGCGATGTTGGAGCTGTCGCGATACAGCGCGATGTCCTTTTCCAGCGACAGGCGCTCGATCACATCCAGTGCGCGGTCGTAGCGCTGATTGAACGCACGGTCGATCGAGCTTTTCTTCTGCTGATAGGACGGGTGCTCGAAAACCGCCGGAAAGGTCACCAACAGGTTATCGATCAGGCCACCGATGTCGGCCGTGAATTCATGCGCAGTGCCTGGTGGCAGTTCCAGCGCCTTGGGCTCGCGGGGCTCATCGAAATTATTAACGTAGACCCAGTCCGAAGGCGTCTTCATCCGCTTGCCTTCAGCCTTGAGGTAGCGTTTGACGAACGAAAAGCGGCCAGTACCGGGTTCGCCCATGACAAATACGTTGTAACCGGGGCGCGGCATGGCAACGCCGAACTGCAAGGCCTCTACGGCACGCTCCTGGCCTAGTACACCGCGAAAGGGTTCAAGCTCGTTAGTGGTCGCAAAGCTGAACTGCTCAGCGGAAAACGGACGGGTCAGCGCATGTGGCGCCAGGCGTAGGTTGGCTGCGACAGAATCGGGCATCAGTAATCCTTACATCAGGCGGGGCAGATGTCGGCATTCTGGCGCTCGCCGTACAAGACTTGCAAGGCAGGAAAAACCGAAAGGCACTTACAGCCTTAAAGCCATAGCCCGCTGCCCGGAAAATTTCTATTTTCGGCAATAATCTGTAATAGCTCACGGAACCCTTGGAACCCGCCTAAGCTCCAAACTGCACAGGTGGTTGCTGGTTGGCCGTCTGTCTTGATGTGACTACTCAAGAAACTCGACCCTTGGCTGAACTAAAAAGAGAAAAAGCTATGAAACGGATTCTTCTTGGAACGCTCTTCGCCGCTGTATCCATCAACGCTATGGCTCAAGCGCCAGGCGGTCCGGACTGCGGCTGGGGCAACATGCTGTTTGAAGGTCAACGCGGCACTCCAGCTCACTTCCTGGCCTCAACCACCAACGGCACCTCGGGTAACGCCACCTTCGGCATGACCTCCGGTACCAACGGCTGCTCGACCAACGGCGCACTGACTTACGGCGGTAAATCCTGGCTTGCCATGAACGGTATGATGGATGAACTTTCCAAGGACATGGCGATGGGTCAGGGCGAAGCACTGACTACCTACGCTGTGGTATTGGGCGTTGCACCAGAAGATCGTGAGCACTTCGCTGCGGTCACTCACGAGCACTTCTCGCAAATTTTCAGCAAGGCCGACGCCACCGCTGAAGACGTTCACACCAACACCGTCAACGTTCTGAAAAACGATCCGACTCTGGCCAAGTACGCTACCCAGGCTTAAAGTCGTTCGCCCGCCTTTTCATCGCAAAAGGCGGGATCACCTTTCCTGACTTCTCTTGACTAGTTGCCCTCTATGCTCAAACGTCTTGTCTCGCTGGCGCTGTTTGTCTGTGCCCCCTTGTCTGCGGCACCTCATGCTACCGCTGACCGTTTGCAGCAATTGGCCAATGAGCCGTTCTGGATTTCACTGGGTCACTACGAGGCAGGCAAGCTCGGCGGTTGGCGCAGCTATGTGACAGACCCGAAATTCTTTCTCGCTGCGGACGGTGCACACGACCCGAAGGCGGAACTGAGCGCGACACTTGACGCCATATACGCCCCCGTAACCAACGAACAGACCCACGCCCAGTGCGTGTACCCGGCACGCACCCGCTGGCTGCGCGACCAGTTGCAACTGACTGACCTGCCCACGCCGGACTGCAAAGAGTTCAAGGCCTGGTACAAGGATGTGGCACCGGACAGCACTGTACTGATTTTTCCGGCCGCGTACCTCAACAGCCCCTCGTCGATGTTCGGCCACACGTTACTGCGCATCGATCCGGCCAGCGCGAAAACCAACAACACCACGTTACTCAGCTATGCGATCAACTTCGGTGCCTACATCGAAGGCATGGACAACAGCATTCTGTATGCCTGGAAAGGCTTGGCTGGCGGCTACCCTGGATTGTTTGCGCTGGTGCCCTATCAGGAAAAGCTCTCGGAATACCGCAGCCTGGAAAACCGTGACCTGTGGGAATACCGTCTGAACCTTACCCCGGAAGAAACCGGGCGCATGGTTGAACATGTCTGGGAATTGAAACAGATTCGCTTCAGCTATTTCTTCTTCGACGAAAACTGCTCGTACCGTCTGCTGGAATTGCTGCAGGTCGCACGACCCGGGCTGAATCTCACCGAGCAATTCGGCCTGACTGCGATCCCGACCGATACGGTCAAGGCGATCAAAGCCGCAGGGCTTGTGGAAAAGATCGACTATCGCCCTTCTCGCGAGCGGGAATTGCTGAGCCGCGCCGAGCCCCTTGATGCCGACGAACAACAGTGGGTGCTGAAAGTCAGCGCCGATCAAAAACAACTGCAAAACAGCGAGTACCTCGCCCAGCCGAAAGAGCGACGCGCGTTGATTCAGGACGCGGCCTACCGTCTGGAGCGCTACCGCGCCAACGGGCTTGAACGCGACACGCAGCGCTCGCAACGCAGTTTCGAGTTGCTGCAGGCGATCAATCAGAACCCGCCGCCACAGCTGGACATCCCGCGCCCCGGCCTGCCGGAAGAAGGCCACGAATCACGTACCTGGCAACTGGGGGCGGGCACACGCGGTGACAAAGCGTTCGCCGAATATGGCCTGCGCATGGCCTATCACGACCTGAACGACAACGCTTACGGCTTTCCGCTGGGTGCGCAGATCGAGATTCTTCAGCTCAAGGTGCGCCAATACGAAGGTAACGACTGGCAAGTTCAGCAGTTGGACCTGGCCACCATTCGCTCCCTGACCCCGCGTACCGAGCTGCTGAAACCCTGGTCATGGCAAGTCACCGGCGGGCTGGAACGGGTACTTGGCAAACATGGCGATGAAAACCTTGTCAGCCATGTCAACGGTGGTGGCGGCGGTACCTGGCAATTGGGCGACGAAGTGCTGGGCTTTGCGCTGGGCACTGTAAGGGTCGAGCACAACAACGACTTCGCCGAATTCATCTCTCCCGCTGCTGGTTTCAACACTGGCTTACTGTGGCGCAACCCGCTGGGCAACCTGAGCCTGGAAGCCAAGGGCGACTACTTCACCAACGGCGAAGTACGCCGCAGCGTCAGCCTCAATCAGCAGTGGGAGCTGTCGCGCAACCTCGGCCTGCGCCTGAGTGCCCAACGCGAATTCAGCCAGATGAGTTCACCGCAGAACGAAGTAATGCTTGAAGTGAAGTGGTATCACTACTGACAAGGTGAGTGCAAAAACTGCGGGCGGCGCTGCCTCAAAATAAAGGCACGCTGCCATCACTTATTCCCTACATCGCTTTTACAAATAACTCACAAATTACCTTCTAGACTCCTCTCATAAGTAGAGGGAACCACCATGAAGCGGTATTGGGTGTTGTTGTCGCTGGCCATCGTGCTGGCAGGTTGTCAGTCCACCCGTGACCAGATGTTGGCCGAGGGTTATCCGCCGGGTTTTGCAGACGGTTATCAGGATGGTTGCAGCAGTGGCAGGGACGCAGCAGGTGCCAGCACCGGTCAATTCAGAAAAAACGTACCCCGCTATCTGAAGGACAAGCTCTACGCCCAAGGCTGGACTGACGGCTTTCGCCAGTGTCAGGCCTCGCAGGATAACCGCGACCGACTCGACCCCGGCCAGGTCTTCAACGACCGTGATCGCGCTTGGGAGCGAGAGAAGACCCGCAGTGCAGCCAAGGCCTATCGCCCCAACTGACGCACTCGGGAAAATCGACGAAACCAATGCTGTCCGCTTGTGGCCCAAAGCTCATTAGGGAGGACACCTCATGAGCCGCGCTTTTGTAAACGAAGACAACGCTGCCGCCGATGCCGAGCAACCGGTAGAGCGGCTGGTCAGCGCACAGACCAATTACGTCACCGCCGAGGGCCTGAAGTTGCTCAAGAAGCACGTCAGCAGCCTGCAGGCGCAGCACAGTGCACAAACTGCATTGGGAGACGCCGCCGATAAACAGCGCCAGGCTGACCTTGAACGCGACCTGCGTTACTACACCCAGCGCCTGCAGAGCGCGCAGGTTGTGACGACGGCTTTGTCGACCGAAAAAGTACAAATTGGCAGTTGGGTCACGTTCGCGGATGAAGAAGACAACCGCCAGCGCGTGCATCTGGTCGGGGAGGATCAGGCGGATGCCGCCAAAGGGCTGATCAACTGGGGCTCGCCACTGGGACGTGCATTGATCGGTGCGCAGAAAGGCGATGAAGTGGTGTGGGAGCGGCCGGCGGGAAATCAGTCGATTGAAATACTGCTGATCGAGCCGGATGCTTAAAGCGTGCTGATGAACAATAACGGCAGCGCCGTTCCCGATCAGGAACGGCGCGTGCCTAAACGCTGATCAGGCCAGCTTCTTGTGACGCACACGATGCGGCTGGGCAGCGGCTTCGCCCAGACGTTTCTTGCGATCCGCTTCATACTCGGTGTAGTTACCCTCGAAGAAGATCGCTTGCGAATCGTCTTCGTACGCCAGGATATGCGTCGCCACACGGTCAAGGAACCACCGATCGTGGGAGATCACAATGGCGGCGCCCGGGAAGTCCAGCAGCGCTTCCTCCAGCGAACGAAGGGTTTCAACGTCAAGGTCGTTTGACGGTTCGTCGAGCAGCAGCACGTTGCCACCCTCCTTCAGGGTCAGCGCCAGATGCAGACGGCCACGCTCACCACCGGACAGGTCCTTGACGAACTTCTGCTGATCGCCACCCTTGAAGTTGAAGCGGCCAACGTAGGTGCGCGACGGGATCTCATAGTTGCCGATACGGATCACATCGGAACCATCGGACACCGCCTGAAACACCGACTTGCTCCCGTCCAGGTCATCACGGCTCTGGTCCACGCAGGCCAGCTGTACGGTTTCACCGACTTCGATGCTGCCCGAATCCGGCTGTTCCTTACCCATCAGCATACGGAACAGGGTCGATTTACCGGCACCGTTACCACCGATCACGCCAACAATGGCGCCTTTAGGCATGGAGAACGACAGATTGTCGATCAACACGCGGTCGCCGTAGCCCTTGGTAACGTTCTTGAACTCGATAACCTTGTCGCCCAGACGCGGACCGGCAGGGATATAGATCTCGTTGGTCTCGCTGCGCTTCTGGAATTCCTGCGACTGCATTTCTTCGAAGCGTTGCAGACGCGCCTTGGATTTGGACTGACGCGCCTTGGCGCCCTTGCGGACCCATTCCAGCTCGTCTTTCATGGCCTTTTCGTGAGCGGTCTGTTGCTTGGATTCCTGAGCCAGACGGTCGGACTTGGCTTCAAGCCAGCCGGAATAATTACCCTCGTAAGGAATACCCGCACCGCGGTCGAGTTCCAGAATCCAGCCGGCTACGTTATCCAGGAAGTAACGGTCGTGCGTGATCGCAACCACGGTGCCCGGGAAGTCGTGCAGGAAATGCTCCAGCCAGGCGACAGAGTCGGCATCCAGGTGGTTGGTCGGTTCGTCGAGCAGCAGCATGTCCGGTGCCGAGAGCAACAGGCGGCACAGCGCAACACGGCGTTTTTCACCACCTGACAGGACCGAAACCTTCGCATCCCAGGCGGGCAGACGCAGTGCGTCGGCGGCTACTTCCAGCTGGCGTTCCAGGTTATGACCGTCGCTGGCCTGCAGGATCGCTTCAAGCTTGGCCTGCTCGGCTGCCAGCTTGTCGAAATCAGCGTCCGGCTCGGCATATTCGGCGTAAACCTGATCAAGACGCGCCTGGGCGTCCTTGATGACGCTGACCGCCTCTTCAACCACTTCACGGACCGTCTTGTTCGGGTCAAGTTGTGGCTCTTGCGGCAGATAACCCACATTAAGCTCGGGCATCGGACGTGCTTCGCCGTCAAACTCGGTGTCGACGCCAGCCATGATTTTCAACAGCGTGGACTTGCCCGAACCGTTGAGACCCAACACGCCGATCTTGGCGCCGGGGAAGAAAGACAGAGAGATGTTTTTCAGGATTTCACGCTTCGGCGGCACAACTTTGCTCAGCCGATGCATGGTGTAGACGTATTGAGCCATGAAATGAAAACCTAGCGTCTGTGATGAGGACCGATTTAGAACGCGAGCTTAAAGCTCCGGCCGGAAAAAAGCTTTTATTTGTCCGCAAGACTTGCCGCGAGACCGTTCCGAGCCTTGAATGAATCCAGGCAGAAACAGATCGGGGCCGTGCTGACACATATAAAGCCTGGTCGATATTGCAAAAAGTGGAGTCACTCATGCAGGAGTCGGTGGATACCACGCGTTGCGCAAAGCTACCCGAATGCAGCGTGCAGGGCAAACGATCCGGCCCAATGGGGCTGGCACTCTGCCACAAGTAAAGGCATGCTAGCCGCCCTCTTTGGGCGGCCCGCTCATTTTACATAAAGCATCGCTGCTTCAGTCCAGCAGTCAGGAACAACGATTTGCCCACTTCAACGCCTCTGCCGTCATCCAGTGTCGCTATAGACAGTGCGACCAGGCCTTTGCGCGGCTCAGTGAAAGGTATATTGGCCGCGCTGGTGTTGGTGGTGCTTGCACTGCTGTTCTGGCAATTGATCGAGCAGTTTCATCAGACTCAGGAACGCCAGCGTCAGCGCAGCCTGGAGTACAGCATCCAGCTTTCCGACCGGATGAGTCTGAACATGGCACTCAAGGCGCAAATCGCCATGAACCTGCTGGACGAGGCGCAATCCTCCGGAGACCGGCTGGAGCAGCCGACGGCACTGGCAAGCCTCCGTACTGCCCTGCCCGCGCTGCGCAGCGCCGCGCGGCTGAACCCGACGGGTGACATTGTCGGTGACAGCGCCGAGGCATCCCACGACGGAGAGTTTCTCCGACAGGCCATGAAAAAGGCCCAAGGCCACCCCTATTTCTACACCGGCACCGAAGACGTCAAACAGATTTATATACTGATTCGCCAAGGCGGTGGCGTTAGCGGCGATTACTGGGCGCTACGCATGGCACCCGACGCCTTGAAGGACCTGGCAAGCCAGCCAGCTCAGGACTTTCAACATATCTGGCGCTTGGAGCAACGCAAGACCCAGCGGGTTCTCCTCCGTGAACCGGCGCCCTCCAACGAGGCGGACAGCGGTCTTTCCGATACCGTTCTGCTTCAGCCACTGAGTAACAGCGACTGGCAACTGCGAGGCCTGTTCGATACCTACAAGGCCCGCAGCGAGCTGCTTGCGCCCCTGATCGGCAAGTGTCTGATCGGCCTGCTGCTGTCGATCCTGCCATTGATCGCGCTGATGAGCCTGCGCAAACGCCAGCGCCAGATGCTGCAAAGCCGCCGCCGCTATCGCGATATCTTCGAGGGTGCGGGCGTTGCGATCTGCGTCATGGATATGTCGGGTCTGCAAGAGCAACTGGAAGCACTCGAAGTCAGAACGGACGAAGACTTCGAACTTCTGCTCAAAAGCCAGCCAGCCTCGCTGAAAAGACTATTGCAGCAGTTGCGAATCAACGAACTCAACGAAGTTGCCCTGGGCCTGCTGGAAATCGAACACAGTGAACAGGCGTGGCAGCCGTTGATCGAGGGCGAATCGCGCTCGCGCCCCGGCATCGGCGTTCAGGTTATTCAGGCTGTTCTCGCCGGGCTGCCCAGGCTGGAACTGGAAATATGCCTGACACGCGCGAGCGGCCAGGACCAGCATCTATGGCTGGTCATGCGCCTGCCCGAGTCACGTAGCGACTTCGATGCCGTTATTCTCAGCATCGGCGATATCACCAGCCGCAAACAGATCGAGCTGTCCTTGCTGGACCGCGAGAGCTTTTGGTCCGACGTGGTGCGAACCGTGCCGGACCACCTGTACGTTCAGGACGTACTCAGCCAGCGAGTGATCTACAGCAACCACCATTTCGGCTACACGCTGGGCTACAGCAAATCCGAGCTGCGCGCCATGGGCGAGTTCTTCTGGGAAATCCTGCTGCACCCCGACGACGCCAGAAGCTATCAGGACATGCGCTTGCGCCAGCGCCATCACGGCCATAACGAGTTATTGCAATGCGTGCTGCGCTTTCGGGATCGCGAGAACAACTGGCGCTGCTTCGATGTGCGCGAACAGGCGCTGGCCTGGGACGCAGAAAACCTGGTCACCCGCATCATCGGCATCGCCAAGGACATTACCGAGCAGGTCGCGTCCAGCCAGTCGCTGCGTGACAGCGAACAGCGTTACCGGATGCTCGCTGAAAGCATCAGCGATGTGATCTTTTCCACGGATGGCCAGTTGGCAGTCAATTACGTCAGCCCCTCGGTGGAACGCGCGCTAGGGTACAGCGCCGAGTGGATTCTCCAGAACGGCTGGTCCGCCGTCATTGCCAACCCTCAACAAGTGATCGGTTTCGATGCGCTCATCAGCCGCATCGGCAAGGTGCTGCACAAACCTCAGGAACTCGCCAGATTGCGCGAAGAGGTGACGACCAGAATGTTTCTGTTCGACTGCCTGCGTGCAGACGGTCGCAAGATCCCGGTGGAATTGCGGGTGGTTCTGGTGTGGGACGAAAACGGCAATTTCGAGGGCATCTTCGGGGTCGGCCGGGACATCAGTCAGCAACGTCGGGCAGAAAAAGACCTGCGCATGGCCGCCACCGTATTTGAACACTCGACATCGGCGATCCTCATTACCGACCCTGCCGGCTATATCGTTCAGGCCAACGAGGCGTTCACCCGCGTCAGCGGCTATGAAGTTGCCCAGGTGCTCGACCAGCTACCGGGCATGCTCACGGTGGAATCGGAACAGGAAAACCACCTGCGCTACATCCTCAAACAATTGAACGGCCAAGGCACCTGGGAAGGTGAAATCAGGCTCAAGCGCCGTAACGGCGAGCACTACCCGGCCTGGGTCGGCATTACCGCAGTGCTCGACGATGAAGGCGATCTGGCGAGCTATGTGTGCTTTTTCAGCGATATCAGCGAGCGCAAGGCCAGTGAAGACCGTATCCACCGTCTGGCCTACTACGACGCCCTGACTCACCTGCCCAATCGCACCCTGTTTCAGGACCGCCTGCATTCGGCGCTGCAACACGCCGAGCGCCAACAGGCCTGGGTGGTGCTGATGTTCCTCGACCTGGACCGTTTCAAACCGATCAATGACTCTCTGGGCCATGCCGCTGGCGACCGGATGCTTCAGGAAATGGCCACGCGGCTACTCGCCTGCGTGTCTTCCGATGACACCGTGGCGCGTATGGGCGGGGATGAGTTCACCCTGTTGCTGCAGCCGGACACCTCGCGCGAAGCCGCACTGACTCGCGCCATTCACGTGGCCGAGCGGATTCTGACCAGTCTGGTAACGCCGTTTGTGCTTGAAGGCCGCGAGTTCTTTGTCACTGCCAGCATCGGCATCGCACTCAGTCCGCAGGACGGCAAGGAACTGAGCCAATTGATGAAGAACGCCGACACGGCGATGTACCACGCCAAAGAACGTGGCAAGAACAACTTCCAGTTCTATCAGGCGGACATGAACGCGACCGCTCTGGAGCGTCTGGAGCTGGAAAGCGACTTGCGGCATGCCCTGGAACAGCAGGAGTTCACCCTTTATTACCAGCCGCAGTTCAGCGGCGACGGCAAGCGCCTGACGGGTGCGGAAGCCTTGTTGCGCTGGCGCCATCCACGCCGCGGGCTGGTGCCGCCCAACGACTTCATCCCGGTGCTCGAAGAGCTCGGGCTGGTGGTGGAAGTCGGCGACTGGGTGCTCACTGAAGCGTGCCGTCAGCTCAAACAGTGGCATCAGGCGCGGGTTCGCGTTCCGAAAGTGTCGGTCAACATCTCGGCGCGACAGTTCTCGGACGGCCAGCTCGGCAAGCGCATCGCCAACATCCTGGAGCAGACCGGCCTGTCACCTGCCTGCCTGGAGCTGGAACTGACCGAAAGCATCCTGATGCGCGAGGTCAACGAAGCCATGCAGATCCTCGACGGCCTCAAAAACCTTGGCCTGAGTATCGCTGTCGATGACTTCGGCACAGGCTACTCGTCGCTGAATTACCTCAAACAGTTCCCGATCGACGTACTGAAGATCGACCGCACCTTCGTCGACGGCCTTCCGTCGGGCGAACAGGACGCCCAGATCGCTCGCGCCATCATCGCCATGGCCCACAGCCTGAACCTCTCGGTCATCGCCGAAGGCGTAGAAACCCACGAGCAACTGGAGTTTCTTCGCGAACACGACTGCGACGAAGTCCAGGGCTACCTGTTCGGCCGCCCGATGCCAGCAAGCCAGTTCGAAGCGCAATTCAGCAACGATGCGCTATTCATGCTGGATTAAGGGCGACGGCAAGCTGAGGGATGGGCAAAACAGGTGCTCTACCGGACACCTGCCGCTCCTCACGCACCAGCGCAGGAATGCCGTTCGGGACGCTCTGCGCCGCAAGCTCGGGACAGGACGCGGAGCATCGGCACGACAGTTACAAGACTATCGTTCCTCACGCTCCAGCGTGGGAATGCCGTTCGGGACGCTCTGCGTCCTATCCGGGCCGCGATGCGTAACTCAAGCTGAGCGGTAGACAGTCAAGCTTGCCGCTTGAACCTGTTTGCTACTCAAGATGATTCCCTTTCATATGCCAGATAAAACCCGATGGGGTAGAATACCCGCCTTTTCCGCCATGCCCCCTTGAGGACTGCCATGTTCAGCCGTGATTTGACTATCGCCAAGTACGACGCCGATCTGTTTGCCGCCATGGAGCAAGAAGCTCTGCGTCAGGAAGAACACATCGAGCTGATTGCCTCGGAAAACTACACCAGTCCGGCCGTCATGGAAGCTCAGGGCTCGGCCCTGACCAACAAGTACGCCGAAGGCTATCCAGGCAAGCGCTACTACGGTGGTTGCGAGTACGTCGACGTTATCGAACAACTGGCCATCGACCGCGCCAAGGAGCTGTTCGGCGCTGATTACGCCAACGTCCAGCCACATGCGGGTTCGCAAGCCAACTCGGCGGTCTACCTGGCCCTGCTGCAAGGCGGCGACACCATTCTGGGCATGAGCCTGGCTCACGGTGGTCACCTGACCCACGGCGCCAGTGTTTCGTCCTCGGGCAAGCTGTACAACGCCGTTCAGTACGGTATCGATGCCAACGGCATGATCGACTACGACGAAGTCGAGCGTCTGGCTGTCGAGCACAAGCCAAAAATGATCGTCGCCGGTTTCTCTGCCTACTCGCAGATCCTCGACTTCCCGCGCTTCCGTGCAATCGCTGACAAGGTCGGTGCCTACCTGTTCGTCGACATGGCTCACGTAGCCGGTCTGGTCGCCGCAGGCGTCTACCCGAACCCGGTGCCATTCGCCGACGTCGTGACCACCACCACACACAAGACCCTGCGCGGTCCACGTGGCGGCCTGATCCTGGCGCGCGCCAACGCCGAAATCGAGAAGAAGCTGAACTCCGCGGTATTCCCTGGCTCCCAGGGCGGTCCGCTGGAGCACGTCATCGCAGCCAAGGCCGTGTGCTTCAAGGAAGCGCTGCAGCCTGAGTTCAAGACCTATCAGCAGCAAGTGGTCAAGAACGCCAAGGCGATGGCCGGTGTGTTCATCGAACGCGGCTTCGACGTGGTTTCCGGCGGTACTGAAAACCACCTGTTCCTGCTGTCGCTGATCAAACAGGACATCTCTGGTAAAGACGCCGACGCTGCCCTGGGTCGCGCCTTCATCACCGTCAACAAGAACTCCGTACCGAACGACCCGCGCTCCCCGTTCGTCACCTCCGGCCTGCGCTTCGGCACCCCGGCAGTGACCACTCGCGGCTTCAAGGAAGCAGAGTGCAAGGAACTGGCCGGCTGGATCTGCGACATCCTGGCTGACCTGAACAACGAAGCGGTAATCGACGCCGTTCGTGAGAAGGTCAAGGCCATCTGCGCGAAGCTGCCGGTTTACGGCGCTTGATAAGCTTCGTTTAAACGCAGTACCAAAAGCCCCGACTCGTGAGAGCCGGGGCTTTTTGTTGGGCGGGTCGCTGCATGGGCAGAAGCTCAGCCGCTGCCCGACCTCTCAGCCGCATACCTTCTCGAACCCCGCCCGAATCTTATCCTCCGGCAATTCATCGGCAATAAACACAATCACGCTCTCGCGCTTTTCGCCTTCTGCCCACTCGGTATCCCAGTCGAAGCCATACAGCTTAAGCACGCCCTGAAACACCATTTTGCGCGGCTCTTCTTCGATGTTGAGCACGCCCTTGTAACGCAGCAGTTGCTTGCCGTGGTCTTCCAGCAGCTCGTTCATGAACTCGCTGAGACGGTCCAGGTTCAGGGTTTTTTCGCTGCGCAGGACGAGGCTGGTGATGCGGTCGCCTGAATTGCCGACCGGGGCCAGTGGGCGCAGTATCATGCCGCCGCCGAGGTCGGCGTTGAGGTTGAAGCCGCGCACGTCGAGCAGTTCAGCAAGGTCAATGTTGCCATGGTCGACGATACGGATCGGCGCGCGGCGGTTGATGCGGGTCAGGCGCGCGCTCAGGGCATCGAAGGCTGCATCGTCGACCAGATCACGCTTGCTGACCAGCAACCGGTCGGCAAAGCCGATCTGCGCCTGGGCGATGGTTTGCGCCAGGTGAGTATCGGCGTGCGCGGCGTCGACCAGGGTGATGATGCCGTCGAGGATGTAACGCTCGCGCAGCTCTTCATCGATGAAAAAGGTCTGCGCGACCGGCGCGGGATCGGCCAGCCCGGTGCATTCGATCACCAGCCGGTCGAACACGATCTCGCCGCTGTCCAGGCGCTCCAGCAATAGGTAGAGCGCCTTGGTCAGGTCGGTGTGGATGGTGCAGCACACGCAGCCGTTGGACAGGGTCATGATCTGCACTGGATCGGTGCCCAGCAACTGGCTGTCGATACCAGCATCGCTGAATTCGTTTTCGATCACGGCGATTTTCAGGCCGTGCTCGGCTTTGAGCAGGTGGCGCAGCAAGGTGGTTTTGCCTGCGCCCAGAAAACCGGTCAGCACGGTCACTGGGATGGGTTGCAACTCAGTCATAAGGCTCCTGGCGTGATGCATTGAGCAGAAATGAAAACGCGCCACAGGTGATGGCCTGCGGCGCGTCGGATCAAACAATAACGCAGATCAGAGGATCAGCAGCACTTCGGACCGCCCTTGCCGCCGTAACGTGCCTCTTGCCGCTCCCGGAAGAACTGCTCGTAGGTCATCATCGGCTTGTCCGGGTGGGTGTTCTGCATGTGTTCTACGTACGTGTCGTAGTCAGGCATGCCCACCATCAGACGCGCGGCCTGACCGAGGTATTTCCCGAGACGACTCAGGTCATTGAACATGGGCAAATCCTCTGTGGATAACCATCATCACACCTGCGACGCTGGCGGCATGGCCTGGTAAGGAGCTTCCTTGTCGGTACGCGCCTTGGTCGTCCAGGCCGCACGGCCCACTTTAATGGCGTAGAACAGGATGCTGAACACCACGAACAGGAACAGCACGGTCAACCCGGCGTTGGTGTAAGCGTTGAAGATCACATGCTGCATCTGGTCCATGGTTTTGGCCGGGGCCAGAATCTGGCCAGCATCTGCCGCCGCGCTGTATTTCTTGGCCAGAGCCAGGAAGCCCACCGCAGGGTTGGCGTCGAACAGCTTGATCAGGCCAGCGGTCACGGTGCAGATCAGCAGCCAGGTGGCAGGCAGCATGGTCACCCACACATAGCGCTGACGCTTCATCTTGATCAACACGACGCTGGCCAGCATCAGAGCGATACCGGCGAGCATCTGGTTGGAGATGCCGAACAGCGGCCACAGGGTATTGATGCCGCCCAGCGGGTCGATTACGCCTTGATACAGCAGATAGCCCCACAGCGCCACGCAACCACCGGTGCCGATGGCGTTGGCCGTCCACGACTCGGTGCGTTTCAAGGCCGGAACGAAACTGCCCAGCAGGTCCTGCAGCATGAAGCGTCCGGCTCGTGTACCGGCGTCGACTGCGGTCAGAATGAACAGTGCCTCGAACAGAATCGCGAAGTGGTACCAGAACGCCATGGTGTTTTCACCCGGCAGCACTTGGTGGAGGATCTGCGCGATACCGACCGCCAGCGTCGGCGCACCACCGGCACGCGCCAGCACAGTGTTTTCACCAATGTCTTTCGCGACAGCAGTCAATTGCTCCGGCGTGATGGCAAAGCCCCAGCTGGAGACAGTCTGCGCGACAGTCACCACGTCACTGCCAACTACCGCAGCCGGGCTGTTCATGGCGAAGTACACGCCTGGCTCGATCACCGACGCGGCAACCATTGCCATGATGGCCACGAACGACTCCATCAACATGCCGCCGTAACCGATGTAACGGGCGTTCTTTTCGTTATCCAGCAGCTTGGGCGTGGTGCCCGAAGAGATCAGCGCGTGGAAACCCGATACCGCACCGCAAGCGATAGTGATGAACAGGAACGGGAACAGTGCGCCCTTCCAGACCGGGCCTGTGCCGTTGGTGAACTGGGTCAGGGCCGGCATTTTCAGCTCGGGAGCCAGAATCAGGATGCCGATTGCCAGCGCCAGAATGGTGCCGATTTTGAGGAAGGTCGACAGGTAGTCACGTGGCGCAAGCAGCAGCCAGACCGGCAGCATGGCCGCGACAAAACCGTAGCCGACCAGCATCCAGGTGATCTGCACGCCGGTGAAGGTGAACATCGGCCCCCAGGTCGGATCGGCCGCTACCATGCCGCCGACCCAGATCGAACCGAGTAGCAGAATGACACCGATAATGGAGATTTCACCAATACGGCCCGGACGGATGTAGCGCATATAGATGCCCATGAACATCGCGATCGGGATCGTTGCCATGACCGTGAACATACCCCACGGGCTCTCGGCCAGGGCCTTGACCACGATCAGCGCCAGCACCGCCAGGATGATGATCATGATCAGGAAACAGCCGAAAAGCGCGATGGTGCCGGGAATACGGCCCATTTCCTCGCGAACCATGTCGCCCAGCGAGCGACCGTCACGGCGCGTGGAGAGAAACAGGATCATGAAATCCTGTACCGCACCGGCCAGCACCACGCCAGCGATCAGCCAGAGCGTACCGGGCAGATAACCCATTTGCGCCGCCAGTACCGGGCCGACCAGCGGGCCTGCGCCGGCGATGGCTGCAAAGTGGTGACCGAAGAGGATGTGTTTGTTGGTCGGCACATAGTCCAGACCGTCGTTGTTGACCACTGCCGGTGTCGCACGCAGCGGATCGAGCTGCATGACGTGAGTGGCGATGAAAAGACTGTAGTAACGATAGGCAACCAGGTAGATAGCTACCGCAGCGACCACTATCCACAAGGCGTTGATCGCCTCTCCGCGACGCAAGGCCACGACCCCAAGGGCACATGCCCCGACAATTGCGACGATGAGCCAGGGAACATGGCGCATCAGACTATTATTATTTTTCATTTTTTTATTCCAGCAGAGTTGACTAGAAGGCAAGCAGTGCGAGTTTAGCGCTGGATCAGCGAAAGACCACCCCCAACCATGGTCTAGAGCGAAATTTGATCAATTGCGGCAGATACCCGGCATAGAGGGCTGGAATGGACTCGACAGATGGTTGCCGTATCACAAAACAGTGATGCGGAACTGTTCTGTAATGGCTTTCAGGTCTATCGTGCAGGAACAACAGAATTGATCAGATAACGACCTGCCGACTGACCTACGGTGGCGGTCAACAAGAGAGTTCATTCGATGACCGACTCACCCGAAGATCGCCGTCGTTTCAAACGCATTGCCTTTGATGCCAAAACCGATTTAAAGCAAGGCGATCAGACCTGGAAGGTTCAACTGGTCGATATTTCCCTGAAAGGGTTGCTCATCGAACGGCCCGATCCGTGGAACGGTGATCAGGCGCAGCTCTTTGAAGTCGACATCATTCTAAGCAACGAAGCCAATGTAAAAATGGATGTCAAAATCACCCATGACAACAACCGGCAATTGGGATTCGTTTGCCGGCACATAGGGCTGGAGTCAATCAGCCACCTGAAGCGGCTGGTCGTATTGAACCTCGGAGACCCCGAAGAACTGGATCGGGAACTGGCAGCCTTGATCGAACTGCAGGGATAATCCTCAGGGCGAGGTTATTCGAACAACGCATCCAGTGCCTGCTCCAGACGCGTGACGGCAATGATCTGCAGACCGGGTGGTGCTTCCTTTGGCGCGTTGCCCTTGGGCACGATGGCGCGTTTGAAGCCGTGCTTGGCGGCCTCCTTGAGTCGTTCCTGCCCACTGGGCACCGGCCTGACTTCACCCGACAGCCCTACCTCACCGAACACCAGCAAGTCATGCGGCAGCGGACGATTGCGCAGGCTGGACATCACCGCCGCCATCAAGGCCAGGTCGGATGCGGTTTCCAGCACTTTCACACCACCTACTACGTTGAGAAACACGTCCTGATCGTGAGTCGGAATACCGCCGTGTCGATGCAGGACCGCCAGTAGCATGGCCAGACGATTCTGATCCAGACCCAGCGTTACACGACGCGGGTTGGACATGTGGCTGTCGTCCACCAGCGCCTGCACCTCTACCAGCATCGGCCGCGTGCCTTCCCAGGTCGCCATGACCACACTGCCCGGCACTTCTTCCTGTGCACGGGTAAGAAAGATCGCAGACGGATTGGAGACTTCTTTCAGGCCCTTGTCGGTCATGCCGAACACGCCCAGCTCGTTGACCGCGCCAAAGCGGTTCTTCACCGCCCGCAGCAAACGCAGACGGCCATCGGACTCGCCCTCGAAATACAATACGGTGTCGACCATGTGCTCAAGCACACGCGGACCGGCCAGCGCGCCCTCTTTAGTGACGTGACCGACCAGAAAGATCGCCGTGCCGCTCTGCTTGGCGTAGCGCACCAGCAAGGCCGCGCTTTCACGAACCTGCGACACGCCGCCCGGCGCGGACTGCAACTGTTCGGTGAAAATCGTCTGGATCGAATCGATCACCATGACCTTGGGCTTCTCGACCTTGGCGGTGGCAATGATGGTTTCGATACAGGTTTCAGTCATGACGCGCAGTTTGTCCTGCGGCAGCCCCAGACGACGGGCACGCATGGCCACCTGCTGCTGGGATTCCTCGCCGGTGACGTACAACGCGGGCATGCGCTGGGCGATATTGCACAGCGTCTGCAACAGAATCGTCGACTTGCCGATGCCGGGGTCACCGCCAATCAGCACTACCGAGCCGTCAACCAGCCCGCCGCCCAGCACCCGGTCGAGCTCGGTGGAATTGGTGGAGAAGCGCGGGATCTCTTCGACACTGACTTCTGCCAGGGTTCTGATTTGCGCCTGTGAACCGGTCCAGCCGGTGCGCCCGGTGGGCGGCGCAGCAGCGCCACTCTCAATCATGGTTTCGACCAGTGTGTTCCAGGCACCGCATTCGCTGCACTGGCCCGCCCACTTGGGAAATGTCGCGCCGCACTCGGTGCAGCCGTACAAGCGTTTGGCCTTGGCCATGACAACCCCAGTCGTAAAAAACGCCCATGATAACGCAGGTTGAGCCGGCAGCTACCTGCGCAGCGAACCATGACTTTCAAAACCGGATAAAACTTACACAGGCCGCTCCGGTCGATTGAACGTAGAACGGACGACAACTGTAAGGCTGGACTACACTCTCCCGGATCACTTTTATCTGTAACAAGGAATTACCCATGAGCGTACTTAGCGAGTTCAAGGCCTTCGCGGTCAAAGGTAACGTGGTCGATATGGCCGTCGGTATCATCATTGGCGCGGCATTCGGCAAGATCGTTTCGTCGTTCGTCGGCGATGTGATCATGCCACCGTTAGGCTTGCTGATCGGCGGCGTCGACTTCAGTGACCTGGCCATCACCCTGCGCCCTGCGCAAGGTACGGCACCTGCTGTGCTGCTGGCTTATGGCAAGTTCATCCAGACTGTTATCGACTTCATTATCGTCGCGTTCGCGATCTTCATGGGCGTCAAGGCCATCAACCGCCTCAAGCGCGAAGAGGCCAAGGCACCGACCTTGCCACCGACGCCGTCCAAGCAGGAAGTGTTGCTGAGCGAGATTCGTGACCTGCTCAAGGAACAGAACAAACCGGCCGCGCCAGTCACTGTCGACCCTACGCGTCCGCTTTGATTTGACGTCCGGAGTGCGTAGGAGATGGCTATCGCATCCCCACGCAGTGCTTTTCAAACGCGATGGCACAGACGACGCAGAGTGCGACCTTAGTGACGGCTGAGTCCTGGCGCTGATCCGGGGGTAGCCTGGCAGGACGCCAGGCTA
>NZ_JAWHOO010000027.1:0-80669 GCF_032586855.1 Pseudomonas syringae group sp. J254-4
TGGTCGACGAAATGCTTGAAGGAGCATTCAAGCGGCTTGGACCGGATGAAAAGCCGATTTTGCATTCTGACCAGGGCTGGCAATATCGGATGCCTATTTACCAGCGACTGCTCCATGAGAATTCGATCACAGCCAGCATGTCGCGCAAGGGTAACTGCTATGACAACGCGGCTATAGAGAGCTTTTTTAGCACGCTGAAATCCGAGTTTTTCTACCTGAACAAATTTAACGATCTGGATGAGCTTCAAGCGGGTATCGAAGAGTACATTGAGTATTACAATCACTCACGCATAAAACTGAAGCTTAACGGCCTGAGTCCTGTGGAATACAGAATGCAGGCCGCCAAGGCAGCGTAGGTGGATAATTGTCCAACCTTCGGGGGTCATACCAGAGCGTGAGGAACGATAATCTCAACTATCGTGCGAAGCTCCGCGTCGCATGCCGTTCTGGACGCTCTGCGTCCGGTCTTGAGCGTGATGGTGCGGCGCAGGGCTCACGCACGGCATTCCTACGTTGTAGCGTGCGGAACGATCATCTCGACTATCTCAAACCACATAAGGCGAGCAGCATTTCTTGAATTTCTGTTCGCTGCCACACGGACACGCGTCATTGCGTCCGGCCTTGAGCGGGACGGTGGAATCGATAAAGTACCAGCGGCCCTGATTCTGCACGAACGACGAGCGTTCCTTGTGACTGTGTTCACCGTTACCGTCGTGCCAGCGGGCAGTGAAGGTCACAAAAGCATGCTCGGGCTTGCCGCCGAATACCTCAGAACTTTCTACCTCCAGCCCCAGCCAGGTGCTCTGCGCGCTCCACTGGGCAATGGCCTCACGGTTCAACCCGCTTTGCTGAACAGGCAATGTCGTCTGGACCAGATAATCAGTCAGCCCCAGCACGTAGGCGCTGTAGCGCGAGCGCATCAGCTTTTCCGCGCAAGGCGCAGGCTGACCTGCGTGATAGCGACCGCAGCAGGCCAGCAACAGATCGCCGCTGCCGCACGGGCAAATAGCACTACTCATAGGTCACCACCAATACTTTCCAAAATTCTCCGGGTTGGCCCAATACTTCGCGTTCAGCCAGTCGGGCACCTGTTTGTATTCGCGCAGGTCGTAGGTGAACAGGTTCAGCACCTGTTCGTCGCGGGTGAAGCGTTCGCTGGATTGCAGGGCCAGCGAGAAAAAGTCGGTCTCCTGCCAGCCGCAGGCCTGCAAGTCGGCCAGCACCGCAATGCGGCTGGCGTTAAGGTTGCGGATACCGCCCAGCAGCTCCAGACCGGTGCGCTTGGGGATGTGCTCCAGGCAATCGACCACCAGCGCCAGGTCGAAACGTTGCGCCGCCAGATTTGCGGGCAGGGGGCCGGGTTCGGCCAGCGCCACCTCGGTCTGCGGGTGTGCTTCCTGAAAGGCTTGCAACGCAGGGAACGCCTGAGCGCCGATCAACAGCAGACGCTGGGGGGCGTAACGGTCGAGCAGGGCCGCCAGCGCTTGCTGCGGCGTGCGGGATGAGTAGCCGACGGTCATCGAAAGTCCTCTGGTTGATTGACAAGACTAGCCTGCCGGACCCGCTCTGAACAGTCGTCAGTATCAGGCGAACGCCCACAGACTGATGACAACGATCTATGCTTGATCTTTTTCAATACACTGCTGGCATATTCGGCGTACAGCACGTCTACTGTGCGGCGACGAAAAGCGCGCGCAGACTGCGCTTTCGTAACGGATCATGACAAGGGGGCAGGCGATGAAGGTGTTTTGGGGGCTGGGAAAAATCTTGATGCTGGGCTTCTGGCTGGTAGTCCTGGCCAATGCGGTCATTGAAGCGCCCAGCCCGTTTGGCGTGATGATCGACATGGCGGGTGCCGTACTGTTGTTGACTCACTTGCTCGAACTGATCCTGTTCAACGGCAGCCTGCGCGGTCGCAGGCATCCCTGGCGCGACCGGGGCAAAATCATCCTGTTCGGCATTTTTCATGTTCAATCCATCGGCCGTTCGGCCACAGGGCACTCTCATGCGTAAGCTCGTTCTGTTGGCAGCACTGTTCAGCCCTCTGGCCATGGCTCAGGCGATTATTGTCGCGCCACACTCGCTCATGCGTCTGCCTGGCAACAGCAGCGTTCTGCAGGTCGAGCGCCTTGAAGTGGCCGACTACGGCACCCTGCTGATCCCGGCCGGTATCGATGACGTGAAGATCGGCGAACTGGTGCTAGGGCACGAAGCGCGGATTGCCATCGTCCCCGGTGTACAGGCGTTCAACCTCGTCGTGGTGCATGGTGAATTCGGCACCGGCAGCCAGATCACTGCGCGAGGCGCTCCGGGCACGTTCGAGAAGCCTGCACTGCCGGGGCGCAATCTGACCCTGCGTCTACAGAGCCTGAATGCCGAACAACTGTCGATCGATGCACGCGGCGGCGCGGGCAGCCCAGGCTATGTCGGGCTCGATGGCGGCACGGGCGAAGAGCCGGGCTGCACCTGGGGCCAGGCCGGGCGTGGTTACAACGGTGATAGTGGCGGCAACGGCCACGACGGCGCAGCAGGTGCGCAGGTTCGTCTGGAGCTGCCACAGAGCTTTCCGGCCGAGCGTATCAAGGTGAATGTTGCGGGTGGCGCGGCAGGCAAGGGTGGTGAAGGCGGCAAGGCAGGCAAAGGCGGCGCTTCGAAGGGCTGCATCGTCTACCGCGCGGACGGCGGCAAGCCAGGCAGACCGGGCGAACCTGGCCTGCCAGGCGTTGCAGGGCCAGCAGGCAGTTTGATTCTGCAGCGCCTGTAATCTTCAACAGCTGTCATCCTTGAGAGGCAGCCCGGATCAGGCGCAAGGCCATGATCCGGGCAGTCATCACGGCAGCGCGCTTACTGCGGTACGCCTTTTTCCCAGTTCTTCCAGTCGCCGACAATGGCCTGCACCAGCGGATTACCGGTGCGGTACAGGTTTTCCAGTGCCGGTACGAAGGCACCCTGGTCGGCATACTTGAGCAAATTGTCCACTTCGCTGTAACCCGGATACGGACGGTCGAAATCGGAACCTGCGCGCACCACGGCCAGTCGATTGACGTCTACCTTGCCTGCCTTGCTGGCGCGTAACAGGGCTTCGTACGTCGAGTTGTCCTCCTGCTGGGTGGTGCAATACACGCCTTTGCCGTCGGTCAGCAGCTTGGTCCAGACTTCCGCCCGCTCACTCAGACGCGTTCCGGAAAACCACGTGTTGCCCGCCAGCGTATCGCACTGCGTCACCTGCGGCGGCTGATTGGCCGGGGCGTAAGGGTACTTGACGCGCCAGGCGGCGGATTCCTTGCTCTCGCTGAGCGTCACTTTTTGCGACAGGGCGAAGGCCTTGGCCTGAAGTTTGGGGTTCAGCTCGAAGACTTCAGTCTTGTAGTCCAGCGGCGGCTTTTCGTTCGGACCCTTGGTGTTGATACCCAGGTAACCGGTCGGCCAGTCCTTGGGCACGTCGCGCGAATCGATTTCCCACTGCGTGCCGAACTCCACCAGATAATGCGCCCACGCGGTGGTGCCGAGCGTGCCGTGGTGCGGGTTGATGCCGGCAATGCCCGCGACGATGAAGTAAGTCTTGCGCAGGTCGAATTGCGGCGACAGGGCCAGGGCCAGAGTCGATGCTGCGGCATTGGTCTGACCCATGCCGGTGACCATCAGGCACACGTCCTGAGCGTTGCAGCGGATGGCCGGATACTCGGCGGCAAGGCCGGGCACCTGGATCTCCTTGGTCAGATGCAGCCGGTCGATCCAGTTCTGCGCTTCGGGCGCAAACATGGCGACCAGCATGACCTTGGGCGTGACTGGCGTAACCGGCGCGGTGGCTGCCCAGAGGGCAGGGCTAAGCAGGGCCAATGTGGCGCCAAGTGTGTTGCGGGTGATGTGTTTCATGAAAACTCCTGTCGTCATAATCAGTTTCAGAACTGGTAACCCACGCCTGCGTAATATCCCCAGCCGTCGGAGCGCGCACGGAAGTTGCCTTCGCCGAAGTTCAGCTCGCTGCCGTCCTGCCAGTTGCCGCCGTTGTGGAAGTAACGACCCACCAGGGTGAAGCGCAGGTGCGTGAAGGCGTAAAGCAGCACGTTGGTGGCGACTGTGGAGTTGCCAGTGCGTGCCGGATCGTTCTTGAGGTCCGAACCGAAATCGAAGTTGGTGAAGCCGATGTACGTCAGCGAAGCGCCGTTGTCGAATTTGCTGATCGGTACGATGTATTTGAGCTGGGCGCGATAGCCATCCCACGAATATTCGTTGCTGGCACCGTAGTTCTCCCACTGGTAGCGGCCATAGAAGTTGGCCGACAGATTGACCCGCGAGTGGGTGTCGATGTCAGTGCCAAGGCCGCTGTACAGGGTGTTTGCACGGTTGGCCGAGTTGCTGCCGTGGTCGTAGATCCAGTCAAAGGCGACGTACCATTCCTTGAACGGCCCGACGGCCAGACTGCGCCCGGCCAGATAGTCGATGGAGATACGTGGCTCATGCTCCATGAACAATGGCGAGCCATGATCCCAGACGCCTTTGTCATTATCATTGCCGATGCCGAGAATCTTCGGTACGTCGACATAGCCATAGAGCTCAAACGGCCCCTTGCGGCCGAAGTACTCATACTCTAGATAAATGTCATCGTTGGGCTTGGGGCCGAAGCTGATGTCCTTGCTGCCGATCAGCGTCAGGTCCTGGTTGAACCAGTCTGAAAAGTACGCGCCTTTGCCTTCCTTGGGCGAGGCGGGCGGGCTGAGTGCTTCGCCTTGAGCCGAGTCTTCGGCAGCGGGCTGTGCCAGGACGCTGGTGCATGGCAACGCCGCAGCGGCGGCGAACAACAGAGGCATGAGGAATCTTGAGGGCGTTGCGGATCGAGTGAATGGCGGCTGTGGCATTGAAGCTCCTTTTCGTGGGCGCGTACTGCTGATCGCAAACGTTTGCACAGCCCATGCCAAAGTGTTTCAAGATGTTGAATGGCTTGGATATCAGGCACAGAAGATGACCGATCGGGCAGGAAACTGCCCGCAAGCTGTGCGCGGTGTCACCGCCAGTGCCCCGCGATGTTCCGTTTTGCCTCAAAGGCCCGGACGGGCGGCTGCCAATATCACCACTGCCAGGCCGATAATCAGGTTGATGCCGACCAGCCGGCGAATGTGACCGAGTGCTGCTGCGCCTTCGGCCCATTGTTCGGCGTCCACGGCGCGACGCAACTCCGGCAACTGCAATGAATGGATACGCAGGAACAGCGCAACCATCACCACGTACAGGCCCATCATGATCTGCACATAGCGCGGCGCAGTTTCAAAGCCGGTGAAGTTCAGCTGGATCATGCCGATGCCGGTAATCGGCAGCAGCACCACGGCTGCCCAGACCCAGACGAAGAAGCGTGGAAACACCTGGACCCACACTTTCAAGCGAGAAGGGCCTTCAAGTGCTGCAATGACTGCTGGACGCAAGACCATCCAGGCGAAAAACATCCCGCCAACCCACACCAGGGCAGCCAGCAGATGCAGCGTATAGACAGTAGAAAAAGCGGTCATCGGACACTCCGTTCTGCGCGGATGGATTTAGCGCGCTATGATAGCGCCCACTCAGAACTACTGAAAATTTATCCAGCCTTTTTAGCCGTGCCCCCGAACCGAAGCCAATGATCAGTACCGAACTCAAAACCCAGATCCAGGGCGCTTACTCGCGTTTCCTCGAAGCCAAGAGCCTCAAGCCACGCTATGGCCAGCGATTGATGATCGCTGAAGTTGCCAAGGTGCTGGGGGACATTGACACCGATGAAGAGGGCCGTCGTTCGGGCGATCCTGCGGTAGTGGCCGTCGAGGCCGGGACGGGCACCGGCAAGACCGTGGCGTATGCCATTGCGTCGATCCCCACCGCCAAGGCGGCAGGCAAGCGGCTGGTAATCGCCACCGCGACCGTCGCCTTGCAGGAGCAGATCGTCTACAAGGACCTGCCGGACCTGATGCGCAACAGCGGTCTGAATTTTACCTTCGCGCTTGCCAAGGGCCGCGGCCGTTACATGTGCCTGTCGAAACTCGACGCGTTGCTGCAGGAGAGCGACGCGACCAACGCGACTGCGCAGCTTTTCGAGGAAGAAGGCTTCAAGATCGAGGTCGATGAAGCCAGTCAGAAGCTGTTCACCAGCATGCTGCAGAAGCTGGCGGGCAATAAGTGGGACGGTGATCGCGACAGCTGGCCTCAGGAACTCGCCGATCAGGACTGGGCGCGGCTGACCACCGATCACAGCCAGTGCACCAACCGGCATTGCCCGAACTTTCAGCAATGCGCTTTCTATAAGGCGCGCGAAGGCATGGGCAAGGTTGACGTGATTGTCACCAACCATGACATGGTGCTGGCGGACCTCGCGCTGGGCGGCGGCGCCGTGCTGCCCGACCCGCGTGACACGCTGTACGTGTTCGACGAAGGCCATCACCTGCCCGACAAGGCCATCGGCCACTTCGCTCATTACACCCGACTGAAGTCCACCGCTGACTGGCTTGAACAGACAGCCAAGAACCTCGCCAAGCTGCTGGCCCAACACCCGCTGCCCGGCGATCTGGGCAAGCTGATCGAGCAGGTGCCGGAGCTGGCCCGCGAGATCAAGGGGCATCAGCAGTTCATGTTCGGTGCCTGCGAGCAACTGGCAGATTTCCGCGCCGGTGAAGACATGCAGGGTCGCGAGCGGCCCCGTCACCGCTTTGTCGGCGGTGTGATCCCCGAGCACATCCGCGAGATGGGCATCGAGCTCAAGAAGGGCTTTGCGCGCCTGGACGACCTGTTCACGCGCCTGACCGAGCTGCTCAAGGAAGGCATGGATGGCGAAGTCAACATCGGTATCGCCAGCCATCAGGCTGAAGAGTGGTACCCGCTGTTCGGCAGCCTGCTGGCCCGCGCCCACGGTAACTGGGAACTGTGGACCGCCTTTACCGCCGAAGACCCGGAAGACAGCCCGCCCATGGCGCGCTGGCTGACCCTGGCCGACAGCGGTGCAATGTTCGATATCGAGGTCAATGCCAGCCCGATCCTGGCGGCGGAAATGCTGCGTCGCAACTTGTGGAACATCGCCTACGGGGCGCTGGTGACTTCAGCGACCCTGACCGCGCTGGGCAAGTTTGATCGTTACCGCATGCGTGCCGGCCTGCCCAAAGGGGCGGTTACCGCCGTGGTGCCAAGCCCGTTCCATCACGCCGATGCCGGTGTGCTGCGCGTGCCGGACCTCAAGGCCGACCCGCGTGACTCGGTGGCCCATACCGCAGCGATCATTCGTGACCTGCCCGGGCTGGTGGAAGGTTCGCGAGGCACGCTGGTGCTGTATTCGTCGCGCAAGCAGATGCAGGACGTTTTCGACGGCCTGGACCGTGACTGGCGCAAGCAGGTGTTCATCCAGGGCAACCTGTCCAAGCAGGAAACCCTCAACAAGCATAAGGCGCGGGTCGACAGCGGCGAGTCCAGCGTACTGTTCGGACTGGCCAGCTTCGCCGAGGGTGTGGACTTGCCCGGTGCGTACTGCGAGCACGTGGTCATCGCCAAGATTCCGTTCGCGGTGCCCGACGACCCGGTCGAGGCCGCTCTGGCCGAGTGGATCGAAGCGCGTGGTGGCAACCCGTTCATGGAGATCGCCGTGCCGGATGCCTCTTTGCGTCTGGTACAGGCCTGTGGCCGCTTGCTGCGTACCGAAGAGGACCGCGGCACTATCACGTTGCTGGACCGACGTGTCGTCACCCAGCGTTACGGCAAGGCGATTCTCAATGCGCTGCCACCGTTCCGCCGGGAAATAACCTGAGCCAAAGATGAAGAGCGTTTCACATCTGTTCCCAAAGCGCTCGATCGCTGAAACAATACGCGCCATTTAGCCTGTCGCCAGGCTCATGTTGCCAGTCAGGAGTCAGCCGTTGCAGATCCAGGGTCATTACGAACTTCAATTCGAAGCAGTACGTGAAGCCTTTGCGGCGCTCTTTGACGACCCTCAGGAGCGCGGCGCTGCCTTGTGCATTCAGGTCGGCGGCCAGACCGTCATCGATCTGTGGGCGGGCACGGCCGACAAGGACGGTGCCGAGGCGTGGCACACCGACACCATTCTCAACCTGTTCTCCTGCACCAAGACCTTTACCAGCGTGGCGGTATTGCAGCTGGTTGAAGAAGGCAAGTTGAAGCTGGACGAACCCGTCGCCAGGCTCTGGCCCGAATTTGCCGCGGCGGGCAAGGCATCGATCACTTTGCGTCAGCTGCTATGCCATCAGGCCGGTTTGCCTGCGCTGCGCGAGCAATTGCCTGCCGAAGCGCTTTACCAGTGGGACACCATGACGGCGGCGCTGGCGGCCGAAGAACCTTGGTGGACGCCGGGGCAGGGTCACGGTTACGCGGCAATCACCTATGGCTGGCTGGTGGGCGAGATGCTGCGTCGGGCCGACGGTCGAGGCCCTGGGGAATCCATTGCCGCGCGTATTTCTCGCCCGCTGGGGCTGGATTTTCATGTGGGCCTGGCGGATGACCAGTTTCATCGTGTTGCCCATATCGCTCGAGGCAAAGGCAACACCGGTGACGATGCCGCTCAGCGCGTACTGCAAGCCACGATGCGCGAGCCAGCCTCCATCACTGCCAAGGCGTTCACTAATCCGCCGTCGATCATGACCAGCACCAACAAACCCGAATGGCGCCGCATGCAGCAGCCAGCGGCCAACGGCCACGGCAATGCGCGCAGTCTTGCCGGTTTCTATAACGGTTTGCTGGATGGCAGCCTGCTTGAAGCAGACATGCTCAACGAGCTGACCCGTGAGCACAGCCTCGGTCAGGACAGGACTCTGCTGACCTCGACCCGTCTGGGCCTGGGCTGCATGCTTGACCAGCCGACCGTTGCCAACGCGACCTATGGTCTTGGCCCCAAGGCGTTTGGCCATCCCGGGGCAGGCGGTTCGGTCGGGTTCGCCGATCCTGATTACGAGGTTGCTTTTGGCTTCGTCACCAACACCTTGGGTCCGTACATTCTGATGGACCCACGTGCGCAGAAACTGGTCGGGATCCTGCGTGAGTGTTTGCAGTAAGTATCGGCCATAAGTGCTTGTTTCATACCGACTGTCAGTTAAATGGCTGTAACAGGAACCGTACGACGGTTTCTTTTTCCAACTGCATCTTTATGCATGTTATACCGGCGTAGTCACGTCCTTCTGTCTGATCAAAACCGTTGCGGGTTATCCATGTCGTCTAATAAAAGCCTCGTTCTCGCCCTGTGTATCGCCGTTACCGGCTGTGCTCAAACCCCTCAATCCGACTCTGCTGCAACCGGAGGCCATTGGTGGCAGTTCGGTTCAGGCAGCGAGTCTGCTGATGCAGGTACTGCTGCAAAGGCTCCGGCACCAAGCCCGGCACCTGCTCCGGTCGCCAAGGCCGCGGCAGCACCGGCAGCACCTGCGGCTGGCGCTGAAAACAGCGCGCCTTGGTACTGGCCGTTCGGCTCGAAAGATAACGCGCAGGTCAAACCTGATGCCGTGGCCGACAAGCCTGCCGACAAGCCGGCTGCGCCTGCCTTGGTAGCCAAGTCGGAAACCGACAGCAAGTGGTGGTGGCCGTTCGGTAGCGAGGGCAAGAAGGATGAGCCTAAAGCGCTGCCGATGCCTGATCCGAAAGTGACCCAGGCCTGGCTGGACGAGTACGAGCCGCGTCTGCGTGCTGCAATCAAGGACAGCCCGTTCCAGCTGGAGCGTCGCGAAGACCTGCTGGCAATCACTGCACCGGTCGACAGCTCGTTCAACCCTGACCGTCCTGCGATGCTGCTGCCCAACACGCTGGGCCCGATCACGCGACTGGCCAAGGTGGTCGAAGGCGATCAGAAAACTGCCGTGCTGATTCTCGGTCATGCCGACACTTCGGGTCCTACCGAAGCCAACCAGAAGATCAGCCAGGAACGCGCGCAGTCTGTTGCCGCGATTTTCCGTCTCAGTGGCCTGGAGCGTAATCGTCTGAGCCAGCGTGGGATGGGTGCCGTGATGCCACGTGCCGCCAACGACAGCCTGCAAGGCCGTGCACTCAACCGTCGTGTTGAAATCCTCATGACGCCGCAGGACACCATGCGCGCCCTGATGGCCCGTTATGCGTTGCCGCCGGTTGCTCCAGTCATGGTTGCCACCCAGGACGTCAAGCCAGTAGCGCCAGCACCTGCTGCCGCGCCTGCCAAGAAAGCCGCCGTGGCGAAGAAAGACACTGCCAAGAAAGCGCCGGCCAAGGCCAGCAATGCCAAAAAGGCCGCGCCTGCCAAGACCACCGCAGCAGCTAAAAAACCGGCAGCGACCAAGGCCCCGGCCAAGGCGCCCGCCAAGAAAGATGACAGCCAGGCCAGTAACTGAGGCTTGATGCGTTACTTGTGACCATGCATCGTAGATGACTATCGTGCCGACGCTCTGCGTCGGTACGCCGTTCTGGACGCTCTGCGTCCGATCCTGAGTGCGCATTGCAGCACAGATTTGTGACGCAGAGCGTCACGGGATGCATGCCAACGCGGAGCATTGGCACGATGATCACCTGTCTAAGCACCACGTAAAACCTGCGCAGGAACGAAACCATGACTCAGACCCTGGCCGACATGCGCCGTGATTACACCCGCGACGGGTTGACCGAAGCGCAATCACCGGACGAGCCCTTCGCGCTCTTCCATACCTGGTTTGACGACGCTGTAAAAACCGAGCAGCCGCCGGTCGAGGCCAATGCCATGACCCTGGCGACGGTCGATGAGCAAGGACGTCCGCATTGTCGTGTCTTGCTGCTCAAGGGGCTGGACACGCAGGGTTTCACGTTCTTCACCAACTACGAAAGCGCCAAGGGCCAGCAACTGGCTGCACGTCCATTCGCGGCCATGACCTTTTTCTGGCCGACGCTGGAGCGTCAGGTGCGTATCGAAGGTCGGGTCGAGAAAGTCAGCGCGCAGGAATCCGATGCTTATTACCAGGTGCGTCCTCTGGGCAGCCGTCTGGGGGCATGGGCCTCACCACAAAGTCGCGTGATCGCAGATCGTGACGAGCTGGAAGGTTTGATCAGACAGACGGAACAACGCTTCGCAGAGACCCAGCCACACTGCCCCGAGCACTGGGGGGGCTACCGCCTTTTGCCTGAGCGAATCGAGTTTTGGCAGGGGCGCTCCAGTCGACTTCACGACCGTTTGAACTATCGTTCGGTAGACGGCAGGTGGACGCGCGAGCGCCTTGCGCCCTGATTGAATTATTCGCCCGGCGCATCGTCTGAGCGTTATGCAGGTGGGCCGCTGTATGCCGCCTGAATGAACTTAAATTGCAGGATCGGGGCCGTGACAGCACCTTTGTCAGGTAGTCTAATGGCCACTGATTCCTCTGGAGATTCCCTTATGCGCAAGTCTGCTCTTCTGGTTGCTTCGTTCACTGCCATGGCATTGATGCTGGGCGGCTGTGCCTCGAACCTGACCGGTGATTCCTATTCCCGCGATGAGGCCAGGACCGTACAGACCGTCCGCATGGGCACTATCGAATCCTTGCGTCCGGTTAAAATCGAAGGCACCAAGACGCCGATTGGCGGGGCTGCGGGTGCGGTCGTCGGCGGCGTAGGTGGCAGCGCTATCGGTGGCGGCCGCGGCAGCATCGTGGCTGCGGTAATCGGCGCGGTGGCCGGTGGTCTGCTGGGTTCAGCGACCGAAGAAGGCCTGACCCGTACGCAGGGTGTTGAAATCACCGTGCGTGAAGATGACGGCAGCATGCGTGCCTATGTGCAGCAGGTTCAGGAAAACGAGATTTTCCGGGTCGGCGAGCGCGTACGCATCATGAGTGTCAACGGCACAAGCCGCGTCACCCACTGATCTGTAACACCGCACAGCAAAACCCCGAGCCGCAATGCTCGGGGTTTTTTATTGCCAGACGTGAATGGACGTGAATGTCGTGCCAATGCTCACGAAGACGATGTATCGAACGCCCTATTTCCTGGGGGTGTCGTGGCCTCTTCGCGAGCAAGCTCGCTCCCACAAGACTTATGTATAACGATGGTCATTCTGAGGTCAGCCCTCGATCCCCAGCATGTCGCGCACCAGCGCTTCGGCAACCCGAATGCCGTCCACGCCAGCCGAGAGAATCCCGCCCGCATAGCCAGCGCCTTCACCGGCCGGGTAAAGGCCTTTGGTGTTCAGGCTTTGCAGGGTCGGTCCGCGGGTAATGCGCAGCGGGGCCGAGGTACGGGTTTCGATGCCGGTCAGCACCGCATCGTGCAGCGAGAAGCCTTTGATCTGCTTGTCGAACGCAGGCAATGCTTCACGAATGGCTTCAATGGCAAAGGCGGGCAGGGCGTCGGCCAGGTCCACCAGTTTCACGCCCGGCTTGTATGACGGCTCAACGCTGCCCAGTGCTGTCGAGGCCCTGCCAGCGATAAAGTCGCCAACCAACTGCGCCGGTGCTTCATAACTGCTGCCGCCGAGCAGATACGCATGAGACTCCAGGCGCTCCTGCAACTCGATACCGGCCAGCGGGCTGCCAGGGTAGTCCTGTTCCGGCGAGATACCGACCACGATGCCCGAGTTGGCATTGCGCTCGTTGCGTGAGTATTGGCTCATGCCGTTGGTGACCACTCGGCCGGGCTCTGATGTGGCTGCCACGACCGTGCCGCCAGGGCACATGCAGAAGCTGTAGACCGAGCGGCCGTTGCTGGCGTGGTGCACCAGTTTGTAATCGGCTGCGCCGAGCTTCGGGTGACCGGCATATTTGCCCAGTCGCGCGCGGTCGATCAACGATTGCGGGTGTTCGATGCGGAAGCCCACCGAGAACGGTTTGGCTTCCATGAACACGCCACGGCCGTGCAGCATGCGGAAGGTGTCACGGGCGCTGTGGCCCAGGGCCAGAATGACGTGCCGGGATTCGATCTGCTCACCGCTGTCGAGCTGGACACCCAATAACTGGCCGTCCTTGATCATCAGGTCGGTCACGCGCTGCTGAAAACGTACTTCGCCGCCCAGCGCTTCGATCTGATGACGCATGTTCTCGACCACGCCGGTCAGGCGGAACGTGCCGATATGCGGCTTGCTGACATAGAGGATTTCTTCCGGCGCACCGGCTTTCACGAACTCGTGCAGTACCTTGCGGCCGATGAATTTCGGGTCCTTGATCTGGCTGTAAAGCTTGCCGTCGGAAAAGGTCCCGGCACCGCCTTCACCGAACTGCACGTTGGACTCGGGGTTGAGCACGTTTTTGCGCCACAGCGCCCAGGTGTCCTTGGTGCGTTGGCGAACTTCGGTGCCGCGCTCAAGGATGATCGGCTTGAAGCCCATCTGCGCGAGCAGCAGGCCGGCAAAGATACCGCAGGGCCCGAAGCCCACGACGATCGGGCGCTCTGTCAGCCCCTCGGGAGCGTGACCGACCACTTTATAGCTGACATCAGGTGCAGGGCCGACGTGGCGGTCATCGCCCAGTTTGCGCAGCAGTGCCTGTTCATCACTGACCTGAAAGTCGATGGTGTAGATGAAGCACAGCTCGGATGACTTTTTGCGCGCGTCGTAACTGCGTTTGAAGAGGGTAAAGTCCAGCAGTTCGCTGCTGTCGATGCCCAGGCGCTGCAGGAGTGCAACGCGCAGGTCTTCTTCCGGGTGATCGATCGGCAGCTTGAGTTCGGTGATTCGTAACATTAAGGGGTCCAGTTTTCGGGCCGCAGGTTCAGCCCGACAGCACTACAAGACCGGCGATTATAAGCGCTGAACCCCTTTGGCGGCGAGCCTGCCTGATCACTCGTCGCGCGAACCGCCATAATAACCGCAGCCACGCTGGGCCTGGCCGTTGATACGCAGTTCGGCCGTCAGGTGTTGTACCGAGCCATTGACGCTGTCAACGCAGCGTTGTGGCGCCACCCAGATCTCGATGCGCTGGTTGTTGGCTTCGCTGCTGACGCTGAAGCTGCCGTCGGGCAGTTTCTCTTCCACGTAAGGCAAGGCAAGCGGTGCAAGACCTTCGCGCTCCAGCACCATGCCCTTGCCACTGACGTTGACGTTCCAGGCGGGTTTATTGCCATTGACGTGCAAGGTCAGACGTTTGAAATTGGCGTCTTCACAGGCCTGGCCGGGACGCTCGACGCGGTACAGCTGATGCAGGTCCAGCTGACCATCGCTGTTGGCCGCTTTGCTCGCAGCAAAGTTACCGCGCAGATCGGCGAATACCGTGCCCTTGCTGTCTGCCAGTGAAGCAGCTTCCTGCAAGATGCCGGTATTGCCGCGATCCTTGACCACATAGCGCCGCTGCTCGTTGCACGGTTTGAACAGCAACTGGCCATTGCTGCCCGTCAGGTCGCCCTGCATACGAAGCATGCCTGCCGTGGAAACCTTGGGTTCCTCGGTCTGTTTGCCGAGCAGTTGGCACCCGGCGAACAGTGGCAGAAGGGCAAATACGAGGACGGAACGGGCAGCAAACATGGTGTGGTCTCCAGACAAGTGTCGCCACGTTACTCAGACTGGAGGTGCATCACAAGGGGGAACGGCCAGACCTGCGCCGCAGTGTGACGCGGAGCGTCACGAAAGGCATTACCACGCAGAGCGTGGTAATGAGAATCATCGTGGCCCATCCTGGTTCTGAACGTTAATGCGCTTCGCAGCGCTTACCCGCCCAGATACGCATCCCGCACTTTCGGATCGACCAGCAGTTCTTCGCCGGTGCCTTGCATCACCACACGACCGTTTTCCAGTACATAAGCGCGGTCGGCGACTTTCAGCGCCTGATTGGCGTTCTGTTCGACCAGAAACACCGTCACACCATCGCGACGCAACTGTTCAACGATCTCGAAAATCTGCTGGATGATGATCGGAGCCAAGCCCAGCGAAGGCTCGTCGAGCAACAGCAGCTTGGGCTTGCTCATCAACGCACGACCGATGGCCAGCATCTGCTGTTCGCCACCGGACATGGTGCCACCGCGTTGATTGAAGCGTTCCTTGAGGCGCGGAAAGAGCTGCAGGACCTTGTCCATCTGCTCCTGATAATCAGCCTTTTCCGTGAAGAAACCGCCCATCGCCAGGTTCTCTTCAACGGTCAGACGCGCAAACACGCGACGGCCTTCCGGCACCACGGCAATGCTCTTGCGCATGATGATCGACGACTCCAGCCCGACCAGTTCTTCGCCCATGTAGCGAATACTGCCGCTGTGCGCGCGTGGTGAGCCGCACAGGGTCATCAGCAGCGTGGACTTGCCTGCGCCGTTGGCGCCGATCAGGGTGACGATTTCGCCCTGACGTACTTCAACGTTGACGCTGTGCAGCGCCTGGATCTTGCCGTAGAAAGTGGAAACGTTTTCGAACTGCAGCATTTACGCTTCCCCCAGATAGGCTTTGATCACGTCAGGATTGTCACGAATCTGTTCCGGCGTACCGTCTGCCAGAGGCGTGCCCTGATTGATCACCACAATGTGGTCGGAAATGCTCATCACCAGTTTCATGTCGTGCTCGATCAACAAGACCGTAGCGTTGTGCTCGCTGCGCAACACGCCGATCAGGGCTTTCAGGTCGTCGGTTTCTCTGGGGTTCAGCCCGGCTGCCGGTTCGTCGAGCATCAGAATGCGCGGGCGCGTCATCATGCAGCGGGCGATTTCCAGACGGCGTTGCTGACCGTAGGCCAGCGTACCGGCAGGGCGGTTAGCGAATTCCTTGAGGTTGACGGCTTCCAGCCAGTGCTCGGCGTAGTCCATGGCTTCGCGTTCGCTGCGGCGAAACGCCGGGGTTTTGAACAATCCGGCGAGGAAGTTGGTATTCAAGTGCCGATGCTGGGCAACCAGCAGGTTCTCTACAGCGGTCATTTCCTTGAACAGGCGCACGTTCTGGAACGTACGCACCACGCCCTTGCGAGCAATCTGGTGACCGGCCAGGCCTTGAATGGGCTCGCCGTCCAGCAGAATAGTGCCTGCGCTTGGCCGGTAGAAACCGGTCAGGCAATTGAAGACGGTGGTCTTGCCCGCGCCGTTGGGGCCGATCATCGACACGACCTGCCCTTGATTGACGGTGAGGGCAACGCCATTGACCGCCAGCAGGCCGCCAAAACGCATGCTCAAGCCGGTGGCTTGCAGTAATGGGCGGCTCATTTCGGCAGCTCCGTTTTCAATTTCATTTCAGGCCGTTGCATGGGCAGGAAGCCTTGAGGACGCCAGATCATCATCAGCACCATCAGCGCGCCGAACATCAACATGCGGTAGTCGCTGAACTCACGCATCAGTTCAGGCAGCAGAATCATCACGATGGCGGCCAGGATCACGCCCAGCTGCGAGCCCATGCCGCCGAGCACGACGATGGCGAGGATGATTGCCGACTCGATGAAGGTGAACGATTCCGGGGTGATCAGACCCTGACGTGCGGCAAAGAAGCTGCCTGCGAAACCGGCGAACGCAGCGCCAAGGGTGAAGGCCGAGAGCTTGATCACGGTCGGGTTCAGCCCCAGCGCACGACAGGCGATTTCGTCTTCACGCAGCGCCTCCCAGGCCCGTCCGATCGGCATGCGCAGCAGGCGATTGATGACGAACAACGCCGCCAGCGCCAGCAGCAGGGCGATCAGGTAAAGGAAGACGACCTTGTTGATCGAGTTGTAAGGCAGGCCGAAGAACTCGTGGAAGGTCTGCATGCCCTCGGCAGCCTTGCGCTCGAACGTCAGGCCGAAGAAGGTCGGCTTGTCGATATTGCTGATGCCGTTCGGGCCACCGGTCAGCTCGGTGAGGTTGCGCAGGAAGATGCGGATGATCTCGCCGAACCCCAGTGTCACGATGGCCAGATAGTCACCGCGCAGGCGTAGCACCGGGAACCCCAGCAAGAACCCGAACAGCGCCGCCATCAGGCCCGCAATCGGCAGGCAGATCCAGAAGCCGAGCCCATAGTAGTGGGACAGCAAGGCGTAGCTGTAGGCACCGACTGCATAGAAACCGACATAGCCCAGGTCCAGCAGACCGGCCAGACCGACCACGATGTTCAGGCCCAGGCCGAGCATGACGTAGATCAGGATCAGCGTGGCGATGTCCACCGCACCGCGCGACCCGAAGAATGGCCAGATGAACGCCAGCACGATCAATGCGGCCAGGCCCCAGCGTTGGGTTTTCGGCTGGGTCAGGAAATCGCTGGTCTTCTGCGAGATCAACGGCTTTTCGGTACCGCGGCGCATGCTGCCGATCTGTTCTGCGAACAGTACGCGCAAGAACAGCATGACCGAACAGAAGGCAATGATGGTCAGGGTCAGCGGGCTGGCGTTCTGCACTTGCAGGGTGACGCCGGAAAAGGCCAGTTTCAGGCCGAACACCGGGTAGGCCACGGCCCAGACCAGTGCGGCGCTGAACAGCGCCTGTTTGAAAGACTTGCTCATACTTTCTCAACCTCCGGACGACCCAGGATGCCGGTCGGTCGGAACAGCAGTACCAGAACCAGCAGGCCGAAGGCCACGACGTCCTTGTACTGATCACCAAAAATATCGGCACCGAAGGCTTCGGCGACGCCCAGTACCAGGCCACCGAGCACAGCGCCCGGGATCGAACCGATACCGCCCAGTACGGCAGCAGTGAACGCTTTTAGGCCGACCAGAAAGCCGGCGCTCGGGTTGATCACGCCGTACTGCATGCTCAGCAGCATCGCCGCGACGGCAGCCAGTGCAGCACCGACCACGAAGGTCAGGGCAATGATGTTGTTGGTGTTGATCCCCAGCAGGTTGGCCATTTTCATGTCCTCGGCACAGGCACGGCAGGCACGGCCCATGCGTGAGCGGGAGATGAACAGGGTCAGGCCGGTCATGGCCAGCAGGGTGACGACAAAGACCACGATCTGCATGTAGGAGATCAGCACTTCCTGAGCGCCACCGGGCCCGAACGACAGGCTGCCGGGCAGCAGGTTGGGGATGGCGAAGTTGCCGGAGCCCTGGGAAAGCTGAACCGAGTTCTGCAGGAAGATCGACATGCCGATTGCAGAAATCAGTGGAATCAGACGGTTGCTGTTGCGCAACGGACGGTAGGCCACACGCTCGATGCTGTATCCGTAGGCACTGGTTACGACGATGGCTGCGGCGAAACCGGCAATCATCAGCAACGGCAGGCTGTGAATACCCAGCATCGCCAGACCGGCGAGTGCCATGAAAGCTACATAGGAACCGATCATGTACACCTCGCCATGGGCGAAGTTGATCATTCCGATGATGCCGTACACCATCGTGTAGCCGATGGCGATCAATGCATACGTACTGCCAATGGTCAGGCCATTGACCAGCTGCTGCATGTAGTGGAATAACTCGGGCATTTACCGCGCTCCTAAAAACCTGATCTGCATTTCTCTGACCTGCGCCGGGGTGGCATTCTGTCGATGCGTAGCCTGTCGCGCTGTCAGGGAACCGCTGTTGACGGTTTTAAGATTTTCAGGGGGCCTCGTGCATGCAGTTCGGGTCGCCGAAATGTGCGTACGGGCCTGGATTCGTAAAACAAAGCCCACTGCGCTGGCAGTGGGCTTTGAGGGTTAACGCAAGCAGCTTATTTGGCGGCTTCGGTCTTGGGTTTGCCGAAGTGCCACTCGTAAACCACGAACTGGAAGTTCTTCAGATCACCTTTGTCGTCGTAGCTCAGCTCGCCCATAGGGGTCTTGAACGTGCCAGCATGGATGGCAGCAGCCACCTTGGCGGTGTCTTCGGACTTGGCGGCGGCGATGCCATCAGCAATGACCTGAACGGCGGAGTAGGACGGGTAAACGAACGGGCCGCTCGGGTCTTCTTTCTTGGCCTTGAAGGCTTCGGTCAGCGCCTGGTTGGCCGGGTCCTGGTCAAAGGATTTCGGCAGGGTGACCAGCAGGCCTTCGGACGCATCGCCGGCGATTTGCGAGATGGACTCGTTGCCCACGCCTTCAGGTCCCATGAACTTCGCGTTCAGGCCTTTTTCCTTGGACTGACGCAGGATCTGACCCAGCTCCGGGTGGTAGCCGCCGTAGTAAACGAAGTCGACGTTGGCTTGCTTGAGCTTGGCGATCAGCGACGAGAAGTCCTTGTCACCTGCGTTGATACCTTCGAACAGAGCAACCTTGACGCCTTTTTTCTCCAGCGTCTGCTTGACTGCTGTCGCGATACCTTCGCCGTACTGCTGCTTGTCGTGAATCACAGCAACGATTTTCGGCTTGGCGACGTCGGCAATGTAGTTGCCTGCGGCCGGGCCCTGAGCGCTGTCGAGACCGATGGTGCGGAATACCAGTTTGTAGCCGCGTGCGGTGATTTCCGGGCTGGTGGCAGCCGGGGTCACCATGATGATGCCTTCGTCTTCGTAAACGTCGGACGCTGGCTGGGCGGAGCTGGAGCACAGGTGACCGACCACGTATTTCACGCCGTCGTTGACCACCTTGTTGGCGACCGCAACGGCCTGTTTCGGATCGCAGGCGTCATCGTATTCGACGGCTTCAAGCTTTTTGCCATCCACGCCGCCTTTGGCGTTGATCTGCTCGATGGCCATCTTGGCGCCGTTGAACTGCATGGTGCCGTATTCGGCAACCGGGCCGGTCTTGGGGCCGGCGATGCCGATCTTGATGGTGTCAGCTGCGAACGAATGGCTGGCAACCCCCGCCATAACCAGTGCGGCAAACAGCCTTGAAAGCTTATTGGTACCCTTAGTCATGATGCTCCACTCTTGCGTTGTAGTTTTTATAATCCTGATGGCCAAGGCTCCAGGACCGGATTCGATCACCGGTTCTCCCACGCCGCCAACTGTACCGGAACAGTTTAGAGTGCCGCTCGTTGGCTTGGAAAGCCGGGCGTTTGGGGACAAACCGATGCGTGTCGCTTAATCGAAAGAAAGTTACAGAATCAAACCGCCTGAGGCCCTGAAATCGCTTCAGATCCATAAGGTTATCTGCACTTTCCCGCGATAAATCACCTGCTTCTGGGCTTGCCGATGGGAAAGGCGGCGCTATCATTGCGCCGATTTTCTTTCTGGTGAAAACCCATGACGCAAGAACCTAGCACCCTCTATGCCAAACTGCTTGGCGAAACTGCATCAATCACCTGGACTGAATTGCAACCATTCTTTGCCAAGGGTGCCCTGTTGTGGGTCGAACTGCCCCTGGATTTGATCGAAGTCGCCGAGGCAGTGGCCGAAAATGATGCAGCACGGGTGTCTGCATGGCTGGCTGAAGGGCAGGTTGGCAAGGTCTCGGAAAGCAAGGCGCTTGAGCTGGTGGAGACCGATCCTGCGCTCTGGGCTGTAGTAGTGGCACCTTGGGTTCTGATTCAAAACAGAGCGCAGAATTGATTTGCGTACTATTTTGGTGCGTTGCGATTTGTCGGAGTGAGTTGGAAGGTAACTGTGCCGACGTCGGCGTAGCGTAAAACCACACCTGCCGACCAGCGACTGTGAAGCCGGGCGTCAGGTGCGGATGGGCCTGTGAATGGCAAATTCGTCATTGTCGGGCTGGTCGGCGAACACGTCGTCAGGTTCTGAAACATCAACGTCCGGGCCGTGCATGTGCGGTGGTGGCAGGGCAGACCAACGGGTAGTCGGTTCGCGCTCGTTCATCTGCCTGGCAAGGGGCAGGATTCGCTCCAGTGGTTGTGGCTTGCTGAACAGGTAACCTTGTACATAATCACTGCCGAACTGGCTGAGAAACTCCAGTTGAGCCGGGGTTTCCACGCCTTCCGTGACGACTTTCAGGTGCAGGGTATGAGCCATGACGATAATCGCCTGGACGATCTCCATATCCTGTGGGGACTGGGGAATATCAATGATGAATGATCGGTCGATCTTCAGCGTGTCGAGTGGCAGCCGCTTAAGATAGGCAAGCGATGAGTAGCCGGTGCCGAAGTCGTCAATCGACAGCGAGACCCCCAGGCTGCGAATGTGCTTGAGCATCAGGATGGTGTTGCTGATATTGCCCATCAACGCATTTTCGGTCACCTCCAGTTCCAGTCGGCCAGGTGCAACGTCGGCGTCGGCCAGTGCCTGCTCGACCTCTTCGACCAGTTCGTCGCGGCCCAGCGTGAGTGCCGAGCAGTTGACCGTGATGATCAGCTGTTCCAGCCCTTCCTGACGCAGTGTGCGCAGGTCGTGACAGGCGCGGCGCAGCACCCAGTTATCCAGCTCGGCGATCAGACCGTTGGCCTCGGCAATGCCGATGAAGCGCCCGGGAGCCAACAGACCGTGTTGCGGGTGATTCCAGCGCACCAGTGCTTCCAGCTTGGCAACGTGGCCGGTACGCATGTCGACGATAGGCTGATAGTAGACCTGCAGGCCAGTCTCTTCGCGCAGGGCATTGCGCAGTTCCTCCTCCAGATGCAGTTCCAGGCTGGCCCTGGTCTTGAGCGCGGGGCTGAAGAAATTGACCCTGTTGCGTCCGTTGCCCTTGGACTGGTAAAGCGCGAGGTCTGCGTGTTTGAGCAGTTCATCACAGGTCGAACCGTCGCGCGGGAACACGGCGATACCAATACTGGTCGTCATGACCATGCGCCTTCCTGCCAGCGCGATGGTTTCCTTCATTTTTTGCATGACCCGATAGGCCAGGTGCCTTGCCTCTTCGTAGTCCGGAATGCTCAGCAGGATGCAGAATTCATCGCCCCCGAAACGGGAGACCACGTCTTGAACACGGGTGGCGCTGCGGATGCGTTCGGCGATCACCTTGAGCAGTTCGTCACCGGCGTCATGGCCCAGACTGTCGTTGATGCGCTTGAAATGGTCGATGTCCAGAAACATTACCGCAAGCATGCCGTTGTTGTAGGTGTGCTCCTGCAGCTTTTCGGCAAATATCTGATTGAAGCCCCGGCGGTTGATCAGGTTGGTCAAAGGGTCGTAATGGGCCACCTGCTGAAGCGATACGCGGGCCTGATCCAGCTGGCTGAGCAGCGCGTTGACGCGTTGCAGGTCATGCTCCTTGCCTTGCAGTTTCTTGTCGGCCATTGCCGCGCTGATGCTGCCGGCGATGATAAGCAGCGTGATGGCGGCAATGGTAAGCCCTAGCTGCTGGCTGTTTTCGGTGCCGGGGATGTGCAGCGCAGCGCCTTCGGGCATGACCAGTCGCAGTGCCCTCATGCCCATCAAGTGCATGGTAAGCAAGCCCGCACCCAGCAGAAGACTCACCCCGTAGCGGAACATCTGATGAAACATGCCGTTGTACTGACGCAGGTGTCGGGACAGTGTCAGTAGCGCAATACTGGAAAGCACCGCGACGAGGATCGACAGCGCGAACATCCGTGGTTCGTAGTACTGCGTGGCAGCGGAGCGCATCGCCGACATGCCCAGATAGTGCATGACACTGATGCCGGTCCCCATGACCAGCGAACTGATCAGACAGCGCCTGAGCGTCAGCTCAGGGATGGTCAGGGCTCTCATGGCCACCAGTGCAGTGATCAGCACGATCAGCAGGGAAGCCAGCGTGACTGTCAGGTCGTAAGAGATTTTCAGCGGGGCCTCAAACGCCAGCATGCTGATGAAATGCATCGCCCACACGCCGCCCGCCAGGCATAACGCGCCCAGTGCTTTCCACAGGCGACGGCTCTTGATGGCGTCGACCTGAATGACGCGGTCGGCAATATCCAGCGTGGCGAAGGATGCGGCGCAAGCCACACCGTAAGCCAGCGCTACCAGAAACAGGTTATGACTGCAGTCGATTAATAATTGCCCGTCCGCTGGGAGGCCAGCGAATACGTTCAAACCCAGCCACTCCATAGCACGCCCTATTCTCACTACAAGAGCGCCAAGCCTCAGGACCTGGCGGTTTGAGCTGAGTATAGAAGCTGTTTACAACCTGCCACCTCTACGAGCTGCCATTTTGATATTGACTCAATAACGAATAGTTATAAAAGGCCATCATGTCCCATGTGTAGTTACGAATGTTTACAGACAGATAGCGCTTCTGCTTCTAGATTGAAGTGACTGAGAGTCAAGGGATGGATGCCTTATGAACGCGCTCCAGGCTGAAAACGCTACTCAGGCTGCCAATGCCTGGCGAGCGTTGTTCCTGCTTTTTCTGGCCAATCTGTTCAACTTCTTTGATCGCACTATCCCGGCGATCATCGTCGAGCCCATTCGTCTGGAATGGCATTTGAGCGACTTTCAACTGGGGCTGCTGGGGACTGCGTTCACGCTGGTCTACGCTGTCGCCGGTCTGCCATTGGGGCGCATGGCCGATAACGGGTCGCGCAAGAAACTCATGGGCTGTGGTCTGGCGGTCTGGAGCGGGTTGACGGCGGTCAATGGCATGGTGGGCAGTTTCTGGACCTTCCTGCTGGTGCGCATGGGCGTCGGCATAGGTGAGGCCAGCTACGCGCCTGCTGCCAACTCGCTGATCGGTGATCTGTTTCCAGCCCATCGGCGTGCGCGGGCCATGGGGCTTTTCATGCTGGGTCTGCCGTTGGGTCTGCTACTGGCGTTCTTTACCATCGGCGCTATGGTCAAGGCGTTTGACAGCTGGCGGGCACCTTTCTTTATCGCTGCGGTTCCTGGTCTGTTGCTGGCTGTGTTCATCTTTTTCATCAAGGAGCCCAAGCGCGGCGCGGCTGAAAGCGTGCGGATGTCAGAGGCGAAGATTGAAAAGCCGATTCGCCGTGTGCTGTCGATTCCGACCTTTCGCTGGCTGGTGCTGGGCGGTCTGACCTTCAACTTTGCGACCTACGCCTGCAATTCATTCATGGTGCCGATGTTGCAGCGCTACTTTCTGCTGCCCTTGCAGGAAGCTGCGGTGGCGACCGGGGTTATCGTCGGCGTCACCGGGCTGATCGGTCTGACGCTTGGGGGCTGGATAGCCGACAAACTGCATCAGCGCTTTTCCAATGGACGGCTGTTGTTTGCGACCATCAGCATGTTGATCGCCGCTCTGGCCACAGGCTATGCGCTGCATGCAGGGCAGATCGGGATCGGCGTGTTCGTGGGTGTGTTCAGTCTGGGCTGGCTGTTCGCCTACAACTTCTACACCTGCGTTTACACCGCGATTCAGGACGTGATCGAGCCGCGCCTGCGGGCCACGGCCATGGCGCTGTTCTTTGCCGGGCTTTATTTGCTGGGTGGAGGGCTGGGGCCGGTGGTGGTCGGTTTGCTGTCTGATCACTTTGCCCACGCAGCGATGGGCGTTGCGGGTGTCGGAATGATGAGCGAAAGCTTCAAGGCCATCGGTTTGCACGATGCCATGTACCTGATCCCGGCAGCGCTGTTTCTGACCTTGCTGTTCCTGTATCAGGCTTCGCGCTGTTTCAGCCGGGATGCCGAGCGGATGAAGGCGAGAATGGCGGCTGACGAGCCGGTGGAAGAGCTGGCGCAGGGGATTGTCGTGGCCAGGCAGTGATTGCGCTGGTGCAAGACCGGACGCAGAGCGTCCAGAACGATAGTTAAGGTCATCGTTCCGCACGCTCCAGCGTGGGAATGCCGTGCGTGACGCTCCGCGTCACAAATCTGCGTCGCACCGCAAACGCAAGATCGGACGCGGAGCGTCGCACGATAGTTGAGGTTATCGTTCCGCACGCTCCAGCGTGGGAATGCCTTGCGTGACGCTCTGCGTCACAAATCTGCGCCACGCCGCAAACGCAAGACCGGACGCAGAGCGTCCAGAACGGCATGCGACGCAGAGCGACGCACGATAGTTGAGGTTATCGTTCCGCACGCTCCAGCGTGGGAATGCCGTGCGTGACGCTCTGCGTCAAAAATCTGCGCCACGCCGCAAACGCAAGACCGGACGCAGAGCGTCCAGAACGGCATGCGACGCGGAGCGACGCACGATAGTTAAGGTCATCGTTCCGCACGCTCCGCGTGGGAATGCTGTGCGTGACGCTCTGCGTCACAAAACTGCGCCGCGCCGCAAACACAAGATCGGACGCAGAGCGTCCAGAACGGCATGCGACGCAGAGCGTCGCACGATAGTTGAGGTTATCGTTCCGCACGCTCCAGCGTGGGAATGCCGTGCGTGAAGCTCCGCGTCACAAATCTGCGCCACGCCGCAAACGCAAGATCGGACGCAGAGCGTCCAGAAAGGCATGCGACGCAGAGCGACGCACGATAGTTGAGGTTATCGTTCCGCACGCTCCCGCGTGGGAATGCCGTGCGTGACGCTCTGCGTCACAAATCTGCGCCGCGCCGCAAACGCAAGATCGGACGCGGAGCGTCCAGAAAGGCATGCGACGCGGAGCGTCGCACGATAGTTGTATTGCCGTTCCGCACGCTCCGCGTGGGAATGCCGTGCGTGACGCTCTGCGTCACAGATGTGTGCCGCGCCGCAAACGCAAGATCGGACGCGGAGCGTCCAGAACGGCGTACCGACGCAGAGCGTCGGCACGATAGTCATCTAAAGGCTTATGGATAACGCGGAGCGTATCAAGGCTTCAGCCCGCTACCAGTACCCGGATCGCTTCCAGGCGCAGGGCTGCTTTTTCAAGCATGGCCAGGCCTTGTTCGCGCTGGGTGCGCAGGGCGACCAGTTCACTGTCGCGTACGGTCGGGTTGACCGCTTGCAATGCCGTCAGGCGAGCCAGTTCCTCTTCAGTATCGGCTGCCAGACGGCGCTGTGCTTCGGCCACGCGTTCTGCGTGTCTAGGGGTGATTTTCTCTTCGCCCGCATTGATTCTCGGGGTCAACTGGTCACGTTGTGCCTGGATAAACTTGTTGGCGCTGGCACGAGGTACGCTTTCGAGCTGATCGTTGAGGGTGTTGAACGACACACGGCTCGACAGATCGTTGCCATTGGCGTCGAGCAGGCAACGCAGCGCGGCGGGAGGCAGGTAGCGCCCCAGCTGCAACGAGCGAGGAGCAACCACTTCGCTGACGTAGATCAGTTCCAGCAGAACAGTGCCCGGCTTGAGCGCCTTGTTCTTGATCAGCGCCACGGCGGTGTTGCCCATCGAGCCGGACAGCACGAGGTCCATGCCGCCCTGAACCATAGGGTGCTCCCAGGTGATGAACTGCATGTCTTCGCGAGACAGCGCCTGATTGCGGTCGTAGGTGATGGTCACGCCTTCGTCGTCGCCGAGCGGGAAGCTGGCGTCGAGCATCTTCTCGCTTGGCTTGAGGATCAGGGCGTTTTCCGAATGGTCCTCGCTGTCGATGCCAAAGGCGTCGAACAGGGTTTCCATGTAGATCGGCAGGCTGAACTGGTCGTCCTGTTCCAGAATGGCTTCAACCAGCGCTTCGCCTTCGCCGGCACCGCCGGAATTGAGTTCCAGCAAGCGGTCGCGACCGGTGTGCAGTTCGCTTTCCAGACGCTCACGCTCGGTGCGGGCTTCGTCGATCAGGCCTTGCCACTCATCGTCATCACCGCTTTCCAGCAGCGGCAGCAGGCGCGGGCCGAACTGATGCTGCAGGGCGTTGCCGGTCGGGCAGGTATTGAGGAACGCATTGAGCGCCTCGTGATACCACTGGAACAGGCGTTCCTGTGGGCTGGTTTCCAGGAAAGGTACGTGCAGCTCGATGGTGTGTTTCTGGCCGATCCGGTCCAGACGCCCGATACGCTGCTCCAGCAGGTCCGGGTGCGATGGCAGATCGAACAGCACCAGATGGTGAGAGAACTGGAAGTTGCGGCCTTCACTGCCGATTTCCGAGCAGATCAAGACCTGAGCGCCGAATTCTTCGTCTGCAAAATAGGCCGCCGCACGGTCGCGCTCAAGGATGTTCATACCCTCGTGGAAGACCGTGGCTGGAATGCCGGAACGTACGCGCAGCGCGTCTTCCAGGTCCATGGCGGTTTCGGCGTGGGCACAGATGACCAGCACCTTGACGCGCTTGAGCATTTTTAGTGTGTCGATCAGCCAGTCGACGCGTGGGTCGAAGCGCCACCAGCGTTCTTCTTCGCTGACTTCCGACTGCGACTGGAAGCTGACTTCCGGGTAAAGATCGGCGTGTTCGCCAACCGGCAACTCAAGGTATTCCACAGGGCAGGGCAGCGGGTATTGATGCAGCTTGCGCTCCGGGAAGCCCTGCACGGCGGCACGGGTGTTGCGGAACAGCACGCGGCCGGTGCCGTGACGGTCCAGCAGTTCTCGAATCAGGCGCGCCTTGGCTTCGTCGTCGCCGGTATTCACGGCCGCCAGCAGGGAATCGCCTTCGGCACCCAGGAAGCCATGAATGGTTTTCTGTGCCGCAGCGGACAGCTTGCCCTTGTCGAGCAGCTCCTGAACGGCCTGAGCCACCGGACGGTAGTTCTCGCTTTCGGCGCGGAAGGCCTTGAGGTCGTGGAAGCGGTTCGGGTCCAGCAGGCGCAGGCGGGCGAAGTGGCTGTCCTGGCCCAGCTGTTCAGGGGTCGCGGTCAGCAGCAGCACGCCGGCAATGACTTCGGCCAGTTGCTCGACCAGAGAGTATTCGCGGCTGGCCTTGTCTTCGTGCCAGACCAGATGGTGGGCTTCGTCGACTACCATCAGGTCCCAGCCTGCCGCAAACAGGGCGTCCTGGGCTTTTTCGTCTTCGACCAGCCATTCCAGGGCAACCAGCGCAAGCTGGGTGTCTTCGAACGGGTTGCCGGCATCGCTTTCCATGAAGCGCTCGGCGTCGAACAGTGCGACCTGCAGGTTGAAGCGACGACGCATTTCTACCAGCCACTGGTGCTGGAGGTTTTCCGGGACCAGGATCAGCATGCGGCTGGCGCGCCCCGACAGCAATTGGCGGTGAATCACCAGACCGGCTTCGATGGTTTTACCCAGACCCACTTCGTCAGCCAGCAGAACGCGTGGCGCTATGCGGTCTGCGACTTCACGAGCGATGTGCAACTGGTGCGCAATGGGTTGCGCTCGCACGCCACCCAGGCCCCAGAGCGAGGACTGCAATTGGCGGCTGGTGTGCTCGAGCGTGTTGTAGCGCAACGAGAACCAGGACAACTGGTCGATCTGGCCGGCGAACAGACGGTCGGTTGCCAGGCGGAACTGGATGAAGTTTGACAGTTGGGTTTCCGGCAGTGTCACCACTTCGTTCTGCGCGTTCAGGCCGTGGTAGACCAGCAGGCCATCGACATCGTCGACTTCGCGTACGGTCATCTTCCAGTTTTCGAAATGTGTGATCACATCGCCCGGGGAGAAGCGCACGCGGGTCAGCGGCGCATTACGCAGTGCGTACTGACGTGTTTCGCCAGTGGCCGGATAGAGCACGGTCAACAAGCGGCCGTCCTGTGCCAGAACGGTGCCTAAACCCAGCTCGGCTTCGCTGTCACTAATCCAGCGTTGCCCCGGTTGATACTGCTGCGCCATGCTGCCTGTCTCCCGCTTGAAAAAGCTGAGTATGTTAACGGAACGCGCACCGAAGGCCAAAGGCAGCGTGAAAAAACTCATCTTCAGCGCTGGTAACCCATCGAATTTTTAGTTCCATGACACTAATTTCACTGTCAGCGGTCGAAAAAGATCTTATAAATATTTTCTGACTATTTTAGCCCGGTTCAAGTTGCCTCGTGCACGGCCGACACCCCGGTAAGAGGAGATAAAACCATGCTGCAACCTATGCTTCCGTTAAGTGTGGTGCCTGTGACATCACAGATGGACCCGGCCAAACGCATACCGGATATCCCGCCTGTCGCACCGGTGCAGCAAAGCTCCAACGAGACATCCATCGACCTGCGCAACGAAGATGCCGAACGCAGCGCCTTGTTGTTGCGTGAAGAACAGCAGCGTCAGCAACAGCAGCAGGGTCGAACCTCTGAAGAGGCCGAGGAATATCAGGGGCTGGTCGTTCCAGGGGATTCTCTGAACGCTGACAACACTGTCCCTGTGGTACCGCTCATCGACGACGAGCCGCGCCAGGGCCTCTGGGTGGATATTCAGATCTGATAAGCGGGAAAGCCCGGTTCTTCGCTGGTCATGGCCGCTGCGATTAAGCATTATTGGCACTGATTTCCAGTGTTCGAGAGCGGCAAGCCATGAGCGACGATGAAAAATTGATCGACCTGGGCGCAGAGCGCGCCAGGCGCGTTCACGATTTGAACGACAAACGCCTCAACGAAGTGCGCAATGCCTTCGAACAGGCAATGCCTTTAAGCAGCAAAAAGCCAAAGAAAAAGCCTAAAAAACGCTGATACTCCCTTTCTGCATCATTGATCTGGATCAAGGTGCCTCCGTGCAACCACGTTTAACCTGATGCCATCGAATACGGCGCAACACGACGACCAGCCAGTCGTCGCCAGCGCAGTATCGGCGGCACAAAAAAGAACGACTGGCCAGGGCCAGTCATTCTGTCAGTGAGCACGCAAGGCATTTCGGGCGACCCAGGTCGCCCTTTTTTTCGTCCGTATTTCAGTCCAGGCCTTTAGGCCACTGTTTTTGCGCCGGCATGAGTCAGGTTGTAGGCTTGGGCTTCTTCGGCTGTTTTCACGTCCCGGTTATAGCTCGGCGACCAGGCGGTCAGCGGTGATTTCTGGGTGAAACTGACGTTACTGCCGATGTCTTTGAAGTGGGCGTCGCCGTAGTCATCCAGCACGCCGGAGTTACTTGCCTTGTTGGAAACATCTACGCCTTTTGCGAAATAGTTGGACTGCGACAGAATCGTTGCATCCCCCGTCGCAGTGAAGCCGAGGTGGAATTTGTCGATGGAGTTGTTGTACACATGAAATTGTCCGTGACGCATCAGGCCTGGGGCCCGGACATCCAGGTTGCTGAAGACGTTGTTGGCAATGGTCATCTGCGGATAGCCCTTGTAGGCGGCTTTGGCAGCCGGAGAATCATCGGGCTGGCCCAGAATCACCCCATATTCGTTGTTCTGAAACTTTGAATTGGTCAGGCTGACTTTATCCGCCGTCCCGCCCACGTAGAGCAGCTTATCCAGCCCTTTGGGGTTCTGATCCTTGGTGCCGGTGTAGGTGTTCTGATCGATCCAGTACTTCTTGCCGTTGCTGATGAACATCTGCATGTCACCGTTTTCACGGTAACGGCTGTCGTGGTTGAAGTTGAGGTTCTGGAAAATATCGTTGCTCGCGGTTTTGCCACTGGCCAGATAGATGTTGTGCAGAGTGTTGCCCTTGTCGGTGCCCAGCAGGGTTTTGTTGGCTCCGAAATTGATGGTCACTTTGCTGTCGGCAGACAAGTTAGCTCCCAGACGCACCGTACGGGCGGTGTCGTCTTCCATATTTTCCTTGAGTTCCGCCACGGTATTCACAGTGACCACTTGGCCGCCGTTACCGCCGGTCGTGCCAGCGTCTTTGGCGAAACCCACAATGCCTGACATGTCCGCGCCCGGGCCGTGTGCGGCCGGTGTGGCGGGTTTTGCTGCTTTGACTGTGTTATCCGGCGTGGCGATGGTGGCCGTCGAGGTTTTCGGCAACGCAGGGTCATGGACCACTGCTGGTTTTACCGCATCGGGCCTGGTCGGTGTCTTGTCTGGAGGGACACTGCTTCGCTCGGCGGTGCGAGGGGCTGCGTGTGACGGTGGTGTTTGTGAAGGTGCTATTTGTGAAGGTGCAGCGGGCGTCGGCTCTGTATTTTTTTGCAGTGATACAGGTTTTTCTGATGGGTGATCGTTCTGCACCACAAAGGGTTTTTCTGCGTTGCCCTGAGGCGTCGAAGGCGACGATGAGGAAGAGGGCGATTGAGCGAGCGTCGGTGTCTGTTCGCGTTGAGTCTGTGCAGGCGGTGTAGCGTCCTGTTGCTGATTGCCGCGTAAAAGAGAGAACAGTTCCTTGAGGAAGCTACGAATGGCTGCCACCAGTTTGTTCAGTACCTGCTCACCGTTACCGCCCAGCATGTTTGAAGACGCGCTTGTATCAGTCGGCTGGACTCTGGAGCTTAGTGTGTTCAACGAGGAGTGCGGGCCGTTGGCCTGTTGTATCAGGCCGAAGTCGATCAGGTTGCTATTGTGGCCCGGCTTGATGCCCTGGCCTTGCGACTGCGCTTGATCAGTCTGTGCAGTGGCATCCTGCGCAGGAATCCCGGAGACGGGGTAATAGTTTCTGTTGATCATATTCATGGCTGATTTCCCCGCCTGTGGGATGAACAATTCGTGATCCGGATAGAGAGTGCCGCTGGTTTCCTGAGTGGAAAGCGCAGGAAAGCAGTTCCGGATGCATCATGAATTTTTTGTTCAAGCCACTGGCGAGTCTGGCGTACGCATTGTGTGGCGCACGCCCATGCGCGGTATCAGCCGAAGGTGATCTCGGGCAATACGGTCAGGTCGACGGTCTGCTGCTTGCGTGGGGCGAGGATCTCGGCTTCGCCGTCCACAACCAGCTCATCGTTCTGATTGAAAACGCGGGTTGCGATGCGCACTCGGAACTTTGGCAGTTTTTCCAGGATTTCCAGGCGCACAGTCAGGGTGTCGCCCAGTTTTACCGGTTTCTGGAAGGTCATCTGCTGACCGATGTAAATGGTGCCCGGCCCAGGCAGCTCGCACGCAACGGCCGCACTGATCAACGCGCCACTGAACATGCCGTGAGCGATGCGCTCCTTGAACATGGTCTTGGCGGCGTATTCGGCGTCCAGGTGAACCGGGTTGTGGTCGCCGGACATGGCGGCGAACAGTTGAATGTCACGCTCTTCCACAGTCTTGCTATAGCTGGCGGTCTGACCGACTTCAAGGGCTTCGTAAGGCGTGTTGGTGACTTGAGTCATGTGGCTGTCCTGACAATAAAAATGGATTGAAGCGGGCCGGTTCGTGCAATCCGACTTAGCCTTGATTTGTAACACTTGATGACCTGCCGCCGCCATTGCGCGGACAAGATCATTCAGACGCTTGCCGGGGCTGCCCGGATCACATTCAAGGCAAATAATAAGCGAATGTCATGAGAATACTGCTGTTGCGGTATCGAGAGCCTGTTGATTAGCGGGCCGCCTGCAATTGGCAGTGTATCGTCGTCGGCAGATTTCAGTCTGAACGGAGGCAAGATTCATGCTGCTGATGACGCTCGGCCGATTATTTGCCTGAGACGTTTTAACTGCTAACGTCGGGCCAGGCCTACGCAGGGAAGAGGATAAAAATAATGCAAAGTGATTTCTGGGATGACAAGCGTCCGGCAGGTGTTGACTCCGAGGTGGACTTACAGACCTATCAGTCGGTCATTGAGTTATTTGAGCGCTGCTGCAGAAAGTTTGCCGACCGACCCGCATTCAGCAATATGGGCGTGACCCTGACCTACGCCGAACTTGAGCGTCACTCTGCCGCCTTCGCAGGTTATCTGCAGCAGCACACACAACTGGTGCCGGGTGACCGTATTGCCGTACAGATGCCCAACATCCTGCAATACCCGATTGCCGTATTTGGTGCGATGCGCGCCGGCCTGATCGTGGTCAACACCAATCCGTTGTACACCGCACGCGAGATGCGCCATCAATTCAAGGACTCTGGTGCCAAGGCGCTGGTGTACCTCAACCTGTTCGGCAAGCTGGTGCAGGAAGTGCTCCCCGACACTGCAATTGAACACCTGATCGAAGTGAAGATGGGCGACATGCAGTCACCTGCCAAGGGGTGGCTGGTCAATACCATCGTCGACAAGGTCAAAAAGCTGGTCCCGCCATTCCATTTGCCCCAGGCCGTCGGCTTCAAGCGTGCGCTTCGCCTGGGGCGTGATAGCCGGATGCAGGTCGTGCCGCGAGGTCTGGACGACGTTGCCGTGCTGCAATACACCGGCGGCACCACGGGGCTGGCCAAGGGCGCGATGCTCACTCACGGTAATCTGGTCGCCAACATGCAACAAGTCTATGCCTGCATGCGCCAGCAGCGTCCCGAAGGCGGCTCGCTGTTTGAGGAGGGCACAGAGGTAATGATCGCGCCGTTGCCGCTTTATCACATCTATGCATTCACGGCGAACTGCATGTGCATGATGATCAGCGGCAATCACAACATCCTGATTACCAACCCTCGCGATATTGGCGGCTTCATCAAGGAGCTGGGCAAGTGGAAGTTCACCGCCATGATCGGCCTTAACACACTGTTCGTGGCGCTCATGAACCATCCGCAGTTCAGGAGTCTGGATTTCTCGGCGCTGAAAAGCACCAATTCCGGCGGTACTGCGCTGGTCAAGGCCACGGCCGAGCGCTGGGCGCAGATCACTGGTTGCACAATCGTTGAAGGTTATGGCCTGACCGAGACTTCGCCTGTCGCCAGTGCCAATCCTTACGGTGCTCTGGCTCGTCTGGGTACGGTCGGTATTCCGGTGCCGGGCACTGCGATGAAGGTTATTGACGACGACGGTGCCGAATTGCCCTTCGGCGAGCGAGGCGAGCTGTGTATCCAAGGGCCGCAGGTCATGAAGGGCTACTGGAACCAGCCGGCTGCCACCGCCGAGTCACTGGATGCGCAAGGCTGGTTCAAGACTGGTGACATTGCGGTGATTGGTGCCGACGGATTCGTCAGTATTGTCGACCGCAAGAAAGACCTGATCATCGTGTCCGGCTTCAACGTATACCCCAACGAAATCGAAGACGTGGTCATGGCCCACCCGAAAGTCGCCAACTGCGCCTGTATCGGTGTGCCGGACGAGCGTTCGGGGGAGGCTGTAAAGCTGTTTGTGGTGGCGCGCGAGCCGGGGTTGAGCATTGAAGAGCTCAAGGCCTTCTGCAAGGAGAATTTCACGGCTTACAAGGTGCCCAGGCATATTGTCCTGCGGGAATCGTTACCGATGACGCCGGTAGGCAAGATTCTGCGCCGGGAGCTTCGTGACATCGCCTGAGTCACCTAATCGTCTCTATTTGTGTACATGACCCCGCTTGCAGACTGCTGCATGCGGGGTCTTGTTTTTTGAAAAACCCTTAATTATGGGGGGCGACCGCTCTGTTCTGGTGCTTTCAAGGTAATAATAAATATCCTTTTAAAGTTTTAAAAATGACTTATTTTTTGTTTATGGTCTGTTTGGTGACTGTTCGGCCTTCTTATGCCTCTGGTCGACGTTTGGCAAAGCTGCTACTCTCGGCGCGCTTTTTGATCAGTCATAAAGCGAAAAAAGCGTCTACTGCATAATTCCAAGCACAAGAAAATCATCGCTTCAGGCGATGTGAAGAATTCGCTATCGCTACGGAGCCGACTGAATGATTGAAAACTTCTGGAAGGACAAATATCCGTCTGGTATCCCCGCCGATATCAACCCTGACGAATATCCCAATGTCCAGGCTGTCCTGAAGCTGTCCTGCCAACGCTTCGCCGACAAACCGGCGTTCAGCAATCTGGGCAAGACCATCACCTACGGCGAACTGTATGAGCTGTCCGGCGCGTTCGCTGCCTGGATCCAGCAACATACCGACCTGCAGCCGGGTGATCGCATCGCCGTGCAGTTACCCAACCTGTTGCAGTACCCGATTGCCGTCTTTGGTGCCATTCGCGCCGGGCTGATCGTGGTCAACACCAACCCGCTGTACACCGCGCGGGAAATGGAACACCAGTTCAACGACTCCGGCGCCAAGGCGCTGGTGTGTCTGGCAAACATGGCGCACCTGGCCGAAAAGGTCGTGCCCAAAACGCAGATCAAGCATGTCATCGTTACTGAAGTGGCCGACATGCTGTCGCCGCTCAAGCGGTTGCTGATCAACAGCGTCATCAAATACGTGAAGAAAATGGTCCCGGCCTATCACTTGCCCAAAGCCGTCAAATTCAACGATGTGCTCGGCAAGGGGCGTGGCCAGCCAGTGACCGACGTGTCGCCCGGCAGCGTCGATGTTGCTGTGCTGCAATACACCGGCGGCACCACCGGCGTGGCCAAGGGCGCAATGCTGACTCATCGCAACCTGATCGCCAACATGCTGCAGTGTCGGGCGCTGATGGCTTCAAACCTTGGCGAAGGGTGTGAAATCATAATCACGCCGCTGCCGCTGTATCACATCTACGCCTTCACCTTTCATTGCATGGCGATGATGCTGCTCGGCAATCACAACATCCTCATCAGCAACCCGCGTGATCTGCCGGCGATGGTCAAGGAGCTTTCGAAATGGAAGTTCAGCGGCTTTGTCGGCCTTAACACGCTGTTTGTGGCCTTGTGCAATAACGAGGGTTTCCGCAATCTCGACTTTTCGGCGTTGAAAGTTACCCTGTCCGGCGGCATGGCCTTGCAGCAGTCCGCTGCCGAACGCTGGAAGCAGGTCACTGGCTGCCAGGTCTGCGAAGGCTATGGCATGACCGAGACCAGCCCGGTGGCTACGGTCAACCCCGCTAAAGACGTGCAGATGGGCACCATCGGTATTCCTGTGCCGTCGACGCTGTGCAAGGTTATCGACGATGCTGGCAACGAGCTGGCGTTCGGTGAAACCGGCGAGCTGTGCATCAAGGGCCCTCAGGTCATGAAAGGCTACTGGCAGCGCCAGGAAGCTACCGATGAAATGCTCGACAGTGATGGCTGGCTCAAGACCGGTGACATCGCGATCATCCAGCCCGATGGCTACATCCGGATTGTCGATCGCAAGAAAGACATGATTCTGATCTCCGGTTTCAACGTATACCCCAACGAACTGGAAGACGTGCTGGCGACACTTCCCGGCGTGCTTCAATGCGCGGCCATCGGCGTACCGGACGAGAAATCGGGCGAGACCATCAAGGTTTTCGTCGTGGCCAAGCCGGGCGTTACCCTCACCAAGGAACAGGTCATGGAGCACATGCGCGCCAACCTGACCGGCTACAAGGTGCCGCGCAGCGTGGAATTCCGGGAGGTCCTGCCCACCACCAACGTCGGCAAGATCCTGCGTCGCGAGCTGCGTGATGAGGAATTGAAGAAGCTGGGCGTGAAGAAGTAGGGTTTTATTTAGCGCGCGCCTATCGTTACCGTAAGTCTTGCTGACTCTCATGCCAATGCCCCGCATTGGCATGCAGCTTGTAATGCAAGGAGCGACTCAAGGAGACAGCCTGTCCTTGGCCGCGTCGTAGATATCCCCGCGCTCGCGCTTGCCTACTGCGACTACGGTCACTACTACCCGATCCTCTTCAACTCGATAGACGAGTCTGTATCCCGCGCTGCGCAGCTTGATTTTGTAGTGGTCTGGCATGCCATGAAGCGCATCTCCTGCAATTCTGGGTAGTCCGAGTCGTTCCAGCAGCTTTTTCTTGAGCTGAGCACGAACGGTATGACCCAGTTTTTTCCACTCTTTCAATGCTGAAGGCAGGAACTCGAGCTTAAAGGTCATCGATATCTACCGATACCGGCTTTTCATGTTGGCGAGACTTGATCAGGTCGGCCAGATCAAGGTCATCAAGCCTCTCCATCATTGCTTCAAATACCTCGGCAGGCACCATGTACCCCATGACTTTATTGTGATTGAGCACCGCTACGGGCAAACCATGAGCGCCACTCAGGACGGCCGAAGGATTTTTCTTGAGTTCAGAAACGCTGACCGCTACGTCCGCAAGTATGCTTTGCATAATTTAGTACTCCATTTAGGGTATTATTTTGGTCTTTTTGTGGTTGTCAGCGCAAGAGCAGAATTGATGCGTCATGACCGCAATGGATAGCCTGACACTCAGGCCATTCGTCACGACCCGCCACAATCTGCGACAATCCGCACCTGCCATTTGAAAAAAGACCCTGCACGCCTGATGACCGACGAATCGCCCTCTATCGACCAACTTCTGAAAAACCTCGACCAGGCGATGATCAGCGAACGTCATCGCCTGCGCCGTCAGTTGCATGACCTGCGCAAAAAGCCTGACGAGGCGAAGCTGGCGCAGTGGGTAGCGCGGGTTCAGGCCTCCTGTGCGCAGGTGACGGCGCGGCGTGAGAGCGTGCCGACGATCCGTTATGACGACAACCTGCCCATCGCCGCCAAGCGCGACGAGATCAAGGAGGCCTTGCTCAAGCACCAGGTGCTGATCATTGCCGGTGAGACCGGCTCCGGCAAGACCACCCAATTGCCGAAAATCTGCCTGGAAATCGGTCGTGGTCAGCACGGTCTGATCGGCCATACCCAGCCGCGCCGGATTGCCGCACGCAGCGTGGCCAGCCGGGTGGCCGATGAGCTGGGCACGCCGCTGGGCGCTCTGGTCGGTTATCAGGTGCGCTTTGAAGATCAGAGCGACAGCAACACACTGATCAAACTCATGACCGACGGTATTCTGCTGGCCGAAACCCAGCATGACCGCTTCCTTGAACGCTACGACACGATCATCGTCGACGAAGCTCATGAACGCAGTCTGAACATCGACTTCCTGCTCGGTTACCTGAAAACCCTGCTGCCACGTCGCCCGGACCTGAAGGTCATCATCACCTCCGCGACCATCGACCTGCAGCGCTTTTCCGAGCACTTCAACGATGCGCCGGTGATCGAAGTGTCCGGTCGTACCTTCCCTGTCGACCTCTGGTACCGCCCGCTGACCAGCGAGCAGGACGAGGAAGGCAACAGCGTCGAAGAAGACCTGACAGTCGATCAGGCCATTCTGGCCACGCTGGATGAGCTGGCGGCCTTTGAGCGTAGCGAGCGCAAGAGCCCGGGTGACGTGCTGGTGTTTCTGCCCGGCGAACGCGAGATTCGCGATGCCGCCGAGGTACTGCGCAAGGCGCAGCTCAGGCACACCGAAATTCTGCCGCTGTACGCACGCCTTTCGCCTGCCGAACAGCAGCGTATCTTTCAGTCCCATCCAGGTCGTCGTGTGGTGCTGGCCACCAACGTTGCGGAAACCTCGCTGACCGTGCCGGGCATCCGCTACGTGATCGATACCGGTACTGCACGTATCAGCCGCTATAGCTATCGCGCGAAGGTCCAGCGCCTGCCGATCGAAGCCGTGTCGCAGGCCAGCGCCAACCAGCGCAAAGGCCGGTGCGGGCGTGTCGAGCCCGGTTTATGCGTGCGTCTGTACAGCGAAGAAGATTTCAACGGTCGACCTGAATTCACCGACCCCGAGATACTGCGCACCAACCTGGCAGCGGTTATCCTGCAGATGCTGCACCTGCGTCTGGGCGAGATCACCGATTTCCCGTTCATCGAGCCGCCGGATGGCAAGGCGATCAGCGACGGCTTCAACCTGTTGCAGGAGCTGTCGGCAGTCAATCGCGAAAATCAGCTGACCCCGCTGGGCCGTCAGCTGGCGCGCCTGCCTGTAGACCCGCGCATGGGCCGCATGCTTCTGGAAGCTGCGAAGCAGGGCAGCCTGCAGGAAGTGTTGATCGTGGCCAGTGCCATGTCCGTGCAGGATGTGCGTGAGCGTCCACCTGAGCGTCAGCAGGCGGCTGATCAGGCCCATGCGCAATGGAAAGACGCCGACTCGGACTTCGCCGGGCTGGTCAATCTGTGGCGCGGTTTTGAAGAGCAGCGCCAGACCCTGACGGCCAGCCCGCTGCGTAACTGGTGCCGGCGCAATTTTCTGAATTACCTGCGCCTGCGCGAGTGGCGTGATTCTCATCGGCAGTTGAGCCTGATCTGTCGCGATCTGCAACTGACGGTCAACAAGGAACCGGCCGATTACCCGAAATTTCACAAGGCCATTCTCTCCGGCCTGCTGAGCCAGATCGGGCAAAAGGCCGAAGAGGGTGACTACCTTGGTGCACGGCAGCGGCGCTTCTGGATTCACCCGTCTTCCGGGCTGGGCAAGAAGCGCCCGCAGTGGTTGATGACCGCCGAGCTGGTGGAAACCACCAAGCTGTACGCGCGCATGGTGGCCAAGATCGATTCGGACTGGATCGAGCCGCTGGCTGGCCACCTGATCAAGAAAAATCATTTCGAGCCGCACTGGGAGAAGAAGCGCGGGCAGGTCGTAGCGTTCGAGCAGATCACCCTGTTCGGCCTGATCGTGGTTGGTCGCCGTCCGGTGCATTACGGGCCGATTGACCCGGTGGTGTCGCGCGAGCTGTTCATTCGCGAAGGCCTGGTGCGCGGTGACATCCTGTCGCGGGCCAAATGCCTGAGTGCCAATACCCGCCTGCTGGAACAACTCGATGAGCTGGAGGCCAAAGCTCGACGTCGCGATATTCTGGCTGACGAAGACACCTTGTTCAGCTTCTATGAGGCGCGAATCCCGGCCGAGATTCATCAGACGGCCACGTTCGACAGTTGGTACAAGACCGAAAGCCAGAAGAACCCGCAACTGCTGATCATGCGCGAAGAGGATGTGCTGGCCCGCGAGGCCAGTGAAGTTACCGCCGCGCAGTATCCGGATACCTTGCACCTGGGCGACCTCAGTCTGTCGCTGAGTTACCACTTCGAGCCCAACCACCCACGTGACGGCGTGACCTTGCGCGTCCCTGCGCCCCTGTTGCTGTCGCTGCCTGCCGAGCGCCTGGAGTGGCTGGTGCCTGGCTTGCTCGAGTCCAAGAGCATTGCGCTGGTGCGCAACCTGCCCAAGGCGGTGCGCAAGAACTTCGTGCCGGTCCCGGATTTCATCAAGGCCGCTTTGCAACGTATTACCTTCGGCGAGGGCTCATTGCCCCAGGCGCTGGGGCGTGAGCTTCTGCGCATGACCGGCGTGCGGGTCAGCGACGAGGGCTGGGCCGAAGCCGCGCAGCAGCTTGAAGGCCACCTGAAGATGAACCTGGAAATCGTCGATGGCAGTGGCAAGTTTCTCGGTGAGGGGCGTGATCTGGCCGAGCTGACGGCGCGCTTTGCCGAGGCGAGCCAGGCCGCACTGGCCGTACCTCAAACCGCGAAAAGCCAGCAGCCGGTGCAGGCCAAGGCCTTTGCTGCGGTGGCGCAAAAGACTCAGCAGAACATCGCCGGGTTGTCGATGACGGTTTATCCCGCGTTGGTCGAAGAGGGCGGAGCGGTCAAGGAAGGCCGGTTCTCCACGCAGGCCGAAGCTGAATATCAGCATCGCCGTGCGTTGCAGCGTTTGCTGCTGCAACAGCTGGCTGAACCGGCGAAGTTTCTGCGTAACAAACTGCCGGGGCAGACCGAGCTGGCCTTGTTGCACCGCGAGCTGGGCCGCATCGATGCGCTGATCGAGGACATCCTGCTGGCTAGCCTCGACAGTTGCGTACTGGAAGGCGAGGCCGAGCTGCCGCGCGACGGTGCCGGTCTGTTGTCACTGGCTGAGCGCAAGCGCGCCGACTGGACCGAGCATGCCGAGCGGTTGGCGAAGCTGACACTGGAAATCCTCAAGCTGTGGCACGGTCTGCAAAAGCGCTTCAAAGGCAAGATTGACCTGTCGCAGGCGGTTGCCCTCAACGATATCAAGGCACAACTGAGCAAGCTGGTGTACCCCGGTTTCGTGCGTGAAACCCCGGCGGTGTGGCTTAAGGAAATGCCGCGTTACCTGAAGGCTATCGAGATGCGTCTGGAAAAACTGCCAGGTCAGGTGCAGAAAGACCGGGTATGGAGCATCGAGCTGGCAGGCCTGTGGACGCAATACCAGGCACGTGCCGACAAGCACGCTCAGGAAGGCAAGCGTGACCCGGAACTGGCGTTGTATCGCTGGTGGATGGAGGAATACCGCGTGTCGCTGTTCGCTCAGCAGTTAGGCACCAAAATGCCGGTGTCGGACAAACGGTTGAGCAAGCAGTGGAGTCAGGTGGAGGGCTGATCCTGCGTCGGCCCTCAGTACAGTCAATTGCCGCTATCGGGCCTATATTCATTGGCCCGATAGCGCCAAAACCGGGCTCTGTGGCACACTCCGCGCCTGTCTTCACCGTGTCATGAAATGCTGCTCTCTGTTGCGGGCAGCTTTTACAGTCGCACTGGTACGTTGGTCCCAAAAACAGTGGGCCTCCGGAAACCGTGCCTGAGCAGGTGTTTACCTGCAACTCAATAAGAGAGGAACGACCGTGCACAACGTCGTCATCAGCGGCACAGGCTTGTTTACCCCGGCCAACAGCATCTTCAACGAAGAGCTGGTGCAGTCTTTCAATGCCTATGTCGCACAGTTCAACAGCGACAACGCAGCGGCTATCGAACGTGGTGAAGTGGAAGCACTCAGTGAATCCAGCGCCGCGTTCATCGAAAAAGCATCGGGCATCAAAAGCCGCTTTGTCATGGACAAGCAAGGCATTCTCGACCCGCAGCGCATGAAGCCCAACCTGCCGGAGCGCGGCAATGATGAATGGTCGATCCTCTGCCAGATGGGGGTTGCTGCGGCCGAACAGGCTTTGCAACGTGCAGGCAAAACCGCTGCCGACATCGACGGTGTAATCGTTGCCTGCTCCAACCTGCAGCGCGCCTATCCGGCGATTTCCATCGAGATTCAGGAAGCGCTGGGTATCGCGGGCTATGGTTTCGACATGAATGTGGCCTGCTCTTCGGCGACCTTCGGCATTCAGGCGGCTTGCAACAGCGTGCAGCTGGGTCAGGCCCGCGCCTTGCTGGTGATCAGCCCGGAAATTTGCACCGCGCACCTTAATTTCCGTGATCGTGACAGCCATTTCATCTTCGGCGACGGGGCCACAGCCGTTGTGGTCGAGCGTGCAGACCTCGCCACCTCGCCTTACCAGTTCGATATCGTCAGCACCCGTTTGCTGACCAAATTCTCCAACAACATCCGCAACAATTTCGGTTTCCTCAACCGTACCTCGGACGAGGGCCAGAATGCGCCGGACAAGCTGTTCGTGCAGGAAGGCCGCAAGGTGTTCCGCGAGGTCTGCCCGATGGTCGCCGAGCTGGTCGCTGCGCATTTGCAGGACAACGACATCAACATCACTGACGTCAAACGCTTCTGGCTGCATCAGGCCAACCTGAGCATGAACCAGTTGATCGTCAAGAAACTGCTGGGTCGCGATGCCACGGTCGAGGAAGCGCCGGTGATTCTCGACACTTATGGCAATACCAGCTCGGCAGGCTCGGTCATTGCGTTTCATACCTATCAGGATGACTTGGCCAAGGGCGCGCTCGCCGTGCTCAGCTCGTTCGGTGCCGGTTACTCGATTGGCAGCGTGATTCTGCGCAAGCGCTGATAGCGCTTTATGGGCAGCGTCTGGATATCAGACGCTGCCTGTCATATCCCGTTATGTCACCTGCACCCCGGCGGATCTTTATCGTGTTGGCTTTTTCCGAAGCCATCACGGGTATCGATCATGTTCAACGCCTACACCACGCCTGAAACGCCAGTCTCGCCTGGTTCCCTGTCTGCCTCACGACAACTCGACTCTGCGCCATTCGACGTGGAGCATCCAAATGCCGGATTTATCAGAGGCAACCTGCCTGACTGGTATTTGAACGCACCGGCGACCTTGCGCCAGGCACTGCACGCCAGTCATCAGAAAACCCTGCGTTCCACCCATGCGCTTGGGCCCGTTCGCAATCGCCTTTTATCAGCACAAGCATTCGCAGCGCCTCTGCTGACGCAAGCGTTTTTCGAACGCTTCGAACTTCCATTGGATGTCGAAGCCTTTCAGCTGATGACCTGGCGTTACGACAGTTCCTGGAGGCCGAATCCTCTTGAACAGACGCTGTTGCAGGCCGCCTTGCAGAACTTCGCCTCCAGTAACCGAAGCCGCTTCGATCCGTACTCGGCAATACTTCGTACTGGAGGCCTGCGTTACTGGCTGATCGACAGTGCTCAGCGCAGGTACAAGGTGGAATACAAGGACCGTCTTGATATCGACCTTGAGCAATTCGCTGATTTTTGTCATGAACTGGATCTTGGTGGCCAGTATCAGACGCATCTGGACAGTGTATTCAAACCTTCCACGCCAGACGCTGCGAAAGCGGTTGCTGCTGTTTTTATCGACGGTGAGCGCGATGCTGTCGAGGTGCTTGCGCACATTGCCATGATGAAGGGTGATGTCAGCGAAGCCGCTTACCAGATGCTGTTGAGCGTAGTGAAGCCCGACGTCCATGCGCAATGGGGGGGCAGGGGGTTGCGCTATTGTCAGTTGCATATGCTCGATACCTACGCTTTTTCGGGCTGCCTGTTGCACGGGGCTTTGCTGATTCAGCAGGAGATTGCTGACCCTGACAGTGGGCCTTGTCTTGTCTATATGCCTTCAGAGCCGTCACACCCGCTCAAACAGTTCGCGTCACTCAGGGCCTTCAACGACAGCCTCGTGGCAGCGCTCGACAGTGACAGTTACAGGCGCTATTTCAGCCGCTTCGTCAGGCTTGACCAAAGTCCGGAATTCTTTGCGAAGCTGAAATCGCGGCTCTACCCGGTCCAGGAGCACACGCTGGACGTCAATGCCGACCTGGTGTTGCAGGCGCAGCCATTTTCGAAGCCCCCGTTCGAGTTGCTTTACGACCACCTGCTGGCCAAAACCTACGGCGATTCACGGACCATAGCGGTGCCGTCTGCGCAGGCTGATCAGCTAGCCAGGGATGCGCTGCTCGACAACCTGAAAAACAGTGGCATGGACATACTCAATGCGGCCGGGCTCTTTGTGCCTGTGCTGGGTGAAGTCATGGCCGTGGTTGCTCTCTATCAGCTTGTCCGCGAAGCGTTCGTTGCCTACGAAGACTGGACGCACGGGGAAGTGGAAGAGGCCATGCAACATGTTTACAACATCGCGGAAAACGTCGCTCAGACAGTGGTAGTGGGCAGCGCCATTGGCGCGCTCAATCGGCTGGAACCGTCGATGTTTATCGAAAGCCTGGTGCAGAAGAGGGTGGATGGATCGGTTCGTCTTGGAAAGCCAACTGTTGACGGTTATGCGGATACGATTACGTTGCCTGACGGTTTGCGTGCCAATCCGCTGGGACTTTACGAATTCGACAGCAAGACGTGGCTGCCAATGAGCGGCAAGCTGTACCGCGTTGAAGCAGACGCAACCGGAAAAAACTGGCGTATCAGGCACCCGCAGGATCAGCACGCCTACTCGCCTAAGCTTGAACACAACGGGGCCGGTGCCTGGCGTCACGAGTGGGAAACCCCCATGGGCTGGGATGAAGTCACGGCATTCAGGCGGCTTAATGTGACGTGTAATGCGTTCACCGAAGAAGAGATCTCGCGGGTCTTGAGCATTACGGGCAGCAACGAGGCTTTGTTGCGTCAGATACATGTCGAAAGTCACCCGCTTCCGGCTCTGCTGAGAGATGCCATCCAGCGCATGGAAATCGAGCGGGGCTTGCAAGCCTGCATAGAAGCCCTCAAGGCAGAAGAGTCTTCGCCAGTGCCTGTCACTCATATCGAGCCATGGATGAAGCTGCTGGTGTCGTCGCCGCGCTGGCACAAGAGCCGAGGGTTGTTAGTGTTAGACGCAGACGGAACCATGCTCGACGCCTGGAACGTGGGGGCGCATATGACATTTTCATCCAGTGTCGTGGGCGCGACAGAAGACCTCACGCAGGCGCTCGGCCAATTGCTGGAAGGGCTGACACCCGATGAAGTCAGTCATCTGACGGGAACCAGCGGTGCAGATAAAACTTCGCAGGTTCAAGGTTTCAAACGTTATCTGGCCGACTGTGCGCAACTTCACATGGGGCCGTTGCTTGACGAGGTTTATGCCCTGCACAACCGCAGCAGTGAGCCGCTGGTCAAGCTGATTCAACGCGATTTCAGCAGTGTGCCGGACAGCATCGCTTTGGAACTCATCGAGATGGCGAGCGATGCAGACACCGCACGGATGACCTCGGAAAAACGCATCCCTCTTGAGCTTGCCGAGCATGCTCGTGAGTATCAGCAGCAACTGCGGATAAACAGGGCCATCGAAGGCTTCTACCGACGCTCGTCGGGCAATCCGGACACCTGTGCGGCTGCGCTTGGCATGTTGCCGTACACGCCGGGCTGGCGTGGCGACGTTTCAATCGATCTGCTCAAAGACACGCTGGAGGGCGATGAGATCGCGAGCCTTGAAAGTGACCAGGCGACTGTCGTGCATCGGGTTCTGATCCGAACCGAAGAGGTATTTCAGCCCTTCAATCAGTTGGGTGAGTCTATAGGTGAGGCCGGTCAGAGCTTTTTCAGTGCTCTGCTCAACGCGCTTCCTGATGAGGTGCGTGTCAACATCGAGTTGCCAGTGAATGCGGATGAGCAGCACCTGCGCAGTCTTTTGTGTCGTATCGCCTCTGACAGACGCGAGCGGATAGCGGAAATCCTGCAGTTGCAGCCGATCAAGCCGGGCATCAAATGGCCGCAACGACTGCACGATGGCCGTGTGGGGTATCCCCTGAGTGGACGTTTGCGTGGCCTCTTCCGCAGGCTCGGCATTGGTGCGCCCAGCCACTCGCCGGAGCTTGCGGTAAAAAGCCTGTATCCGGATTTTTCCGAAGAGCAGGTTACGACGTTTCTTCAGGCGCTGCGTGCAGAGCACACAGGTTCTGCCTCGCAATTGACGAACTTTGTTCGACAAAGGCTGCAAGGCCTCGCTCAGGAACTGAGCACTTTGCAAACCAGCCTGGACAGTTGGGTACTGCAAGCTGAGCCCTCGTCAATGCTTAGACCGAGGGCAATCGCGGCGTTGCGAATTCGCAACTGCTGGAGGCGCCTGAGCGCTCACTGCAGAAACTATCAGGGTGAGTTTTTGGGGTATTCGCTTGATCTGGAGGGTCTACGCATAGGAAACATGCCGCAGGTATTGGCTGACTTCAGTCATGTGGCGGTTTTAAACGCTCGAAACATGCGGCTTACCCATTCACAGGCTGATGTATTACTTAAGCATTTCAGCAACCTGCATTCATTGAGCCTGGATTTCAATGCGCTGCAATCCCTGCCAGAGTCGATAGGGCGGATGACTCAACTCAGAGAGTTGTCACTCAGACACAACCCGCTGGTCTGGACCGACCAGTGCAACGCCGGTTTGCGCAATCTGAGCCGACTGGAAGTTCTGGACCTCAGTTTTTGCTCGCTTGGGCGGAGCACGCGGCTGAGTCCGCTCAACGCACTGCGCATGCTTTTTTTACGATCTACAGGTATTGAAAGGGTGCCAGAGTGGAACTGGCGCAGTTCTGATCTGATGCTTCTCGACCTTCGTGACAACCATATCTCGGACATAACTACCCAGGCGCTCGCCCTTATTGATCGCTCCCTCAGCGATAATCGTCTGAATATACATTTGAATGGTAATCCGCTGAGTGTGCAGACGCATGAACGGATCAGAGTGCTGCGTGAGCAAAGGTATCAGTCACGTTTGGGGATCAGCCATAACCGCTTGTTGCATCAGGAAACGCCTGCCCTTAAGACCTGGCTTGGCGGTGCGAGTGGTGAGCAACTGGCTGCACGGACAGAGCTTTGGCATAACGTGCAGGACTGTTCCGGTTCTACGGATTTTTTTCAGGTGCTGAGCGACCTGACCACTTCAGCAGACTTTTTCAACGATCGTAAAGCGCTCACGACACGGGTCTGGACGATGATGGAAGCGGCTGCTGAAAATGGGGAGCTGCGTCGGCAATTGTTTGATCTTGCCGCCCATCCTCAAACCTGTGGCGATGGTCTGGCGTTAGTATTCGGGGACATGGAAGTTCGCGTTGGGGTGTTCGCGATTACGTCATCCACGCCGGAAGCCGCACGGCCACTGGAGCTGTTCAAGATGACCCGCAGTCTCGACCGTCTCGATGAGGTGGAAAAAATTGCCCGTCGCGATATTGCTCTTAGGATGACAAGCAATAAAACGGTAGATGAAGCCGAAGTACGACTGGCCTATCGAACGGGTTTGCAGGTACGGCTTGGATTGGCCAGCCGGTCCAGATCCATGCTGTTCAGGACTCTGGCGGGGGTGAGTGACGCCGATCTGGATTCCGCCTACCGCGAGATAATTGCGCGTGAAAGTACTCCTGCGTTTTTCGAGTCACTGATTGCCAGGGAGTTCTGGATGGATTATTTGGAAATCCGCTACGCCCACGAGTTTGAGCCGGTAAAGCGCCCTTTTGCTGAGCGTCTCGCCGTTCTGGATGAGCTGTCGCCGGACATGCAATCCGATCAACAATACCTTGACCGGGTAAAACAGATCACCAAGGAACGCATGCGTGCGATCAAGGCGTGTGCGATCAAACTTTCCATACAGCTCTCGGACGCTGTGAACGCAGGGCCTCAATAAGAGATACTCTCCATAACGCCTGACAATCCGGGGAATCTGCATGCCCGTTCACGTTATCGACAACCTAAGCACCGTTGCGCCTGCTCAATGGGACGCACTGGTGCCGGGCAATCAGCCGTTCCTGCGGCATGCCTTTCTCAGCGCGCTGGAAGACAGCGGCAGCCTCGGGCCACGCTCCGGTTGGCGTGCCGAACATGTGCTGCACTACGAAAACGATCAACTGGTTGCGGCATTGCCGGCCTACCGGAAGTGGCACTCGTACGGCGAATACGTGTTCGATCACGCCTGGGCAGATGCTTGCCGCCGCGCTGGAATCGCCTATTACCCCAAACTGTTGGTAGCGGTGCCGTTCAGCCCGGTCGGCGGCTCACGCATTCTGAGTGCAACGCCTCAAGGCGGCATGGAGCTACTCAGCGAGCTGCCGGCCTATCTGCAGAGTGAGGGGCTGTCGAGCGCCCATGTGAACTTCACCGACCCGGCTGCCGATGCCTTGCTTGAGTCGCAACCGGGCTGGCTGCAGCGCTTTGGTTGTCAGTTTCATTGGCGTAACCGGGGCTACCGCGACTTTCAGGACTTTCTGGACGCATTGAGTTCGCGCAAGCGCAAGCAGATGCGCAAGGAGCGTGAACAGGTAGCCGGGCAGGGCATCGAGTTTGAATGGCTAGAAGGCGCGCAGATGAGCGAAGTGCTGTGGGACTTCGTCTATGCCTGCTATTCCAATACCTACGAAATTCGCGGGCAGGCGCCATACCTGACACGCGAATTCTTCAGCCTGCTGGCCGAGCGCATGTCCGAATCGATCCGCGTGGTCATCGCCTTGCAGGGCTCACGGCCTGTGGCGATGGCTTTCAGCCTGATCGGTGACGATAGTTTCTACGGGCGCTACTGGGGTTGCCTGGCCGAGTTTGACCGACTGCACTTCGAGACCTGTTTCTATCAGGGCATGGACTACGCCATCGCCCATGGTCTGCAACGATTCGATGCCGGCGCTCAAGGTGAGCATAAATTGATTCGTGGCTTCGAACCGCAGATCACCCGGTCATGGCATTACCTGATGCACCCAGGGTTGAAAGACGCGGTCAGCGAGTTTCTCGAGCAGGAACGCGTCGGCGTACTGGCGTATGCCGACGAGGCGAGGAGTGCGTTGCCGTATCGGCAGGTGGAGTAGCGGAGGATAGGCCTTCGCACGTGGAGCATCGGCGCGAGACTTGTGACGCGGAGCGTCACGAAATGCATGCCAACGCGGAGCATTGGCACGATAGTCATGGGTATACATGGCAGCGGATAGATCACTGGCCTCTGAAGATCCTGTGGGAGCGAGCTTGCTCGCGAAGAGGCCAGCAACCCCCCCATACTCAATCCACGCCCACAAACCCACCCGTCTGATGTTGCCACAACCGCGCATACAGCCCGCCGCGGGCCAGCAGTTCGGCGTGGGTGCCGGTTTCGGCGATCTGGCCTTTTTCCAGTACCACCAGACGATCCATACGGGCGATGGTCGACAAGCGGTGCGCGATGGCGATGACGGTCTTGCCTTGCATCAAGGTTTCCAGGCTTTCCTGAATCGCTGCTTCAACTTCCGAATCAAGTGCCGAGGTGGCTTCATCCATGATCAGGATCGGTGCGTCCTTGAGCAGTACACGGGTGATCGCGATTCGCTGGCGCTGACCGCCGGACAGCTTGACGCCGCGCTCTCCCACATGGGCATCAAAACCGGTGCGGCCTTCGGAATCCGACAACTGCGGGATGAACTCTTCGGCACGGGCCTTGCGGATCGATTCCCAGAGCTGTTCGTCAGTGGCGTCAGGATTGCCATACAGCAGGTTTTCGCGAATGGAACGGTGCAGCAGCGACGTGTCCTGGGTGATCATGCCGATCTGCGCACGCAGGCTTTCCTGGGTGATTTCAGAAATATCCTGACCATCGATCAGGATCCTGCCGCCTTGAACGTCATACATGCGCAGCAGCAGGTTCACCAGCGTCGATTTGCCTGCGCCTGAAGGCCCGATCAAACCTATTTTCTCGCCCGGTTTGATGTCCAGGTTGAGGTTATGAATGATCCCGTTGCCATTGCCGTAATGGAAATCAACGCCATCGAACCGGACGCCGCCGTTTTCGATCTTCAGCGGCAGGGCGCCGGGCTGGTCATTCACCGTGACAGGCTGCGAGATGCTCTCCAGGCCGTCCTGCACGGTGCCGATGTTCTCGAAAATGCCATTGACCACCCACATGATCCAGCCGGACATATTGACGATACGAATCACCAGGCCTGTGGCCAGCGCGATGGCACCCACCGAGATCATCGACTGGGTCCACAACCACAGGGCGAGCCCGGTGGTGGTGACAATCAGCACGCCGTTCATGGTGGTGATGGTGGTGTCCATCGACGTGACGACACGGCCAGCCAACTGGCTTTTCTCGGTCTGGTCACGCATCGCTTCACGCGCATATTGCTGCTCATGATTGGTGTGCGCGAACAGTTTTAATGTGGTGATGTTGGTGTAGCCGTCGACTATCCGGCCCATGAGTCTGGAGCGCGCATCGGACGACTCCACCGAGCGTTGCTTGACCCTCGGGACGAAGTACATCAGCGAGAGTATGAACGCCACGATCCAGGTGCCCAGCGGGATCATCAGGCGCCAGTCGGCCTCGGCGAACAGTACCATGGCGCTGATCGCGTAGATCAGTACATGCCACAGCGCGTCTACCGACTGCACTGCCGAGTCGCGCAGAGAGTTGCCGGTCTGCATGATGCGTTGGGCAATACGCCCGGCGAAATCGTTCTGGAAGAAGTTGACGCTCTGTTTGAGCACGTAGCTGTGATTTTGCCAACGAATCAGGTTGGTCATGCCGGGGCTGATGGTCTGGTGCACCAGCAGGTCGTGCAGGCCGACGAAGATCGGGCGCAGCAGCAGGGCCACCACCACCATCCAGATCAGTTCCGGGCCATGCACGCTGAAAAAATCCTTGGGCGGCGTGGTTTGCGCCAGGTCGATAATGCGGCTCAGGTAGTTGAACAGCGACACCTCGATCAGCGCACCGATCAGGCCCACGACCAGAAGAGCGAGAAACGTCGGCCATACCTGACGCAGGTAATACATGTAAAACGCGAAGACGGTGTTGGGCGGGGCAGGGGTAGGGGCGTCTTTGAAGATATCGATCAGTTTTTCAAAACGACGATAAAGCATTGGCTATCACACCCACGCGACGTGGGTTCTCCTTGATAAGTGGAGGCTCTCCCGTCCAGACCGCACAAAGCCCGAAGGCTTCATGCGGTGCAGGTTTCCTGCTTAGTCGACGCGTTTGGCGGACTTGATCAGGATCGGGTCGATTGGCACGTTTTCCATGCCTTTCTGAGTAATGGTGCGGGCGTTGACGATGTTGTCGACCACGTCCATACCCTTGACGACTTTACCGAACACCGCGTAACCGAAGTCACGTGTGCCGTTGTCGAGCATGGCATTGTCGTTGGTGTTGATGAAGAATTGACTGGTGGCCGAGTTAACGTCCGAAGTACGGGCCATGGCAATGGTGCCACGCACGTTGTGCAGACCATTCTGTGCTTCGTTCTTGATCGGGTCCTTGGTCGGCTTCTGAACCAACTGCTTGGTAAAACCGCCACCTTGCACCATGAAGCCCGGAATCACACGGTGAAAAATGGTGTTGCTGTAGAAGCCGCTGTCGACGTAACCCAGAAAGTTCTGGGTGCTGACCGGTGCCTTGGCGTCCGCAAGCTCGATTTCAATCTGGCCGAAGCTGGTATCGAGTACCACGTGCGTGGCTTTATCCGGGGCAGCCATCAGGTTGGCAGCGAACAATACGGAGCAGGCGGTGAGGGCGATTTTTTTCAGCATGTGGCAACAGGTCCTTCGGTAAGAGATATCGACTGTGACCGGCAAGGTAACCACGTTTGGCGCTCTTTGCCCAGCGTGTTAGAGGGTTTGCGCGGCTTCATGCCATCAGCCAGCGCACCTATGGGCTGCACAAGGTTTTCAGACTCCGATGCTGGCCATGAATTCCAGCAGCGTGCGATTGAATTGCTCGGGCTGGTCCAGTGGAGTGGCATGCCGGGAGTCGTTGATGACTACCAGCCGCGCATTGGGCAGGCGTTTGACGTAAGCCTCCTTGAGCGAGACCGGTGTGTAATCGTGTTCGGCCGCGATGACCAGCGTCGGGCAGGTAATGCGCCCCAGTTTGTTTTCCACACCCCAGCCGACAATGGCATCGAAACTGGCCAGATAGGCGCGCTTGTCGTTCTTGCCCCAACGCTCGGCCATCTTGCGCCGCAGGTCGGCCTGTTCCGGCTTTGGAAACAACAGCTTGCCCAGCGCCTCGCCCAGGGTCTGCATGCTGACGATGCGTGACAGGGTCCAGCGTCTGGCCAATTGCCAAAGGTCGCCTGCGCTTCTGACCTTGACCTGTGGCGCGCTGTTGACGATGCACAGGCTCTTGAGCAGGTGCGGTTGATCGACTGCCAACTGAAAGCCGATCATCCCGCCCATCGACAGGCCGATCAGGTGTACCGGACCCAGACGAAGGTGTTCGATCAGCGCCTCCACGTCATTGCTCATGGCCTGAATGCTGTAGCGCCCGTAGGGTTTGTCCGAGCGACCGTGGCCACGCATGTCCATGACGATGACGCGGTATTGCCTGGCCAGTGCCGGGATCTGATATTCCCAGTCCTGACAGCTGGAACCCAGGCCATGCAGCAACAGGACGGGTTCGCCCCGGCCATACTCTTCGTAGTGCAGCGAGCAGTCGTCGTGTTCGAAAAAAGCCATGTGCCTACTCCTGTCAGGCGTGTTGGGGAGCAGTGAGTGCCGTGGTCAGTGGTGCGGTGTCGAACGTGCGGATCAGGTCGATCAGAATCTGCGTGGCCGGGCCCAGCGACCTGTCCTTGCTGGAGTAAAGATAGAAGGTCGGGTTGCGGCTGCCGCCCTTGTCCAGGCGCAGTGGCTTGAGCAGCCCCTCGCGCAGTTCACGTTCGATCATGTGGCGAGGCAGCCAGGCGAAACCCAGACCGTTGCTGACGAAGGTGGCGGCTGTACCGAGGCTGCCGACCGTCCAGCGCTGCTCTGCGCCCAGCCAGCCGAAATCCCGCGGTTGCTGTCTGCCTGAATCGCGAATCACCACCTGCAACTGGCTTTCCAGGTCCTGAAAGGTCAGTTCGCGATTGGCCTGGTGCAGGGCGTGGTCCGGATGCGCGACGGCGACGAACTCGACCGAGCTCATCTCGGTGCCCAGATGCCCGGCAATGCTGTAGCCGCTGATGGCCAGGTCCGCGACGCCTTCAAGCAACACTTCCTCGACACCCGAAAGCACTTCTTCACGCAACCGCACCCGGCAGCCGCGGCTTTGCGGCATGAATGCGGTCAACGCCCTGACCAGGCGTGCCGAAGGATAGGCCGCATCAATCACCAGCCGCACTTCTGCCTCCCAGCCCTGTTCCATATGGTGGGCGAGGTCTTCCAGTTGGCTGGCCTGTTTGACCAGTTGCCGTGAGCGGCGCAGCAGTACACCACCGGCCTCGGTCAGCACAGCCTTGCGTCCGTCGATGCGTAACAATGGCACGCCGAGTTGTTCCTGCATGCGTGCCACGGTGTAACTCACTGATGATTGCGACCGGTGCAGCGCCTCGGCGGCCTGAGCAAAGCCACCGTGGTCGACTACGGCTTGCAATGTGCGCCACTGGTCGAGAGTCACGCGGGGCGCTTTCATGCTGTAATTCCTCTTAATGTGCTGGCTATTTGTCCTACTCTGACAATCCCGTTTTGGAGATCGCCGAATGAATCGACTGTGCTATGTACTGCTGGTCATGTTGCCTGTGCCGGCTTTCGCGTACCCCATCGAGGTGGAAAAGCAGTATCAGGGCGTGAAGATCGATTACGTGACGCACGACGTCTATCACAACATCGGGTCAATCACCGTCAGCAACTACGGGGATGTAGACGCCAAATGTTCGGTGGTGTTCGTCAACGGGCCAGAGGCGCCGCGAACCCGGCGTGTGCAGGTTGGCGCAGGTCAGAGTATCGACGCTTCATCCACGTTCAATCGCAGCATCATCAAGTTGCGAATCAGGCTCACCTGCCAGCCAGCCTGAGAGTAGAGCGCTCTTATGGATAAAACAAATTTATGGATGGGTTGAGCGAGGGTGTTGAAGTCTTTAATCGATAAATCGATTTTATAACGGCGTTGCCGTTGCGTTGTACGCAATTCTGGCCGGAGACCGTGGGAGCGAACCTGTTCGCGAAAGGGCCGGTATGATCGCCGAAAATGCATCGGGTGAAACACCGTCTTCGCGAACAGGTGAAGCGTCGCCGCTTCGCTCCCACGCCCTTCGCGCAGAAGCCTGAAAACTCGGCATTCCGAGCTCTCAGGACTTGTGCAATACGCTCAGCGCAATCAGACGATGATATCGGCCGCTTGCAGACTCTGCACGCCGGTCAGCTGGATTTCAAAGTCCGCGCCGATGTTGTCATCGAGATTGCCGTACAGCACCCCATCGGCGAAGCGAAGCTCGCCGGTGTTGTTGGCGCTGAACGCCGCGTTGCCTATGAACACGAACGCATCGTGGGCATCGGTCAGCGGTCGGGCATCGAAGCCTGTGAAGTCCAGCTTGTCGCCTTCGGCTGCCTTGAAGCCGTTGATGATATCGCGCAGGCCACCCAGACCTGTCTCGTTGCTGTTGTTGAACACGTAGCGGTCAGCACCGGTGCCGCCAATCAGCGTATCAGCGCCTGACCCGCCGATCAGCACGTCATCACCCGCGCCACCGGACAAGGTGTCGTTGCCACTGCCGCCGTTCAGGACGTTGGCGTTTTTGTTGCCGGTCAACGTGTCGGCAAACTGGCTGCCGGTCAGGTTCTCTGTACCCTTGAGCGTGTCGAGGCCCGAACCGCCGGTGGCCTGTTGAGCGCTGGTGTTCAGCGCAACGGTGACGCCTGCGGTGGCGAACAGATACGACACAGTGTCATTGCCGTCGCGGCCGTCCATGACGTTGTCGCCAGCGCCTGCGTAGATCAGGTTATCAAGGGCGTTACCGGTTGCGTTCGCCGCCCCTGTGCCGGTGATGACGATGTTTTCCAGGTTAGCCCCCAGCGTGTAGCTGGCCAGCGAACTGAACACCGTGTCGATGCCGCCCACCTGCTGATCTGCGTTGGTCTCGACCACCCGGTCGGCGGCATCGTCGACGTAATAACTGTCCGATCCATCGCCGCCGGTCATCATGTCAGCACCTGCAGCACCGTCAAGAATGTTGTTGCTGGCATTGCCGATGATGACGTTCTTCACGGCGTTGCCGGTGCCGTTGATGGCAGACACGCCGGTAAGCACCAGATTTTCCAGGTTTGCGCCCAGCGTCCAGCTGACAGACGACACCACGGTGTCGACCTGCGAGGGCGAGTCGTTGCTTTCGGTGATGGTGTCGAAAGCGTTGTCGACCACGTAGATATCGTTGCCATCGCCGCCGCTCATGTCATCTGCGCCCTGATCGCCATCCAGCACGTCATTGCCGGCGCTGCCCACCAGGGTGTCGTCGTCACTGGTGCCGAAGATGTTGCCGCCTTCGTTCTGGCCACCCTCGAAAATGGCGGCCGGGTCGTTGTTGTCGCTGGCATCGCCACGAAAGCCCAAGTCATCGGCAATGAAGTCGGCCAGGCGCTGACCGACGATTTCGGCGGACTCTTCGTGCAAGTGCCAGACGTCATCGGGGTAGACCAGCGGGTTGACCTCGTAACGCAAGGGCAGGTCGGTGTAGTCAACTGCCAGCTTGACGTCGGCACGCTCATTGGCGATGGCTTCCTGAGCGTTTCTGACGTATCCGGCACCCTCGACAATAGCGTTGATCTTTTCTTCGGTGTAGCCGCGCGCCTTGGCCGCTTCGGTCTGATAGTGGCCGGTTTCGGCCATGTACACGGTGAAGTCGCCGATCTGCGCGTGCAGGTAATCGAACACCTTCAGGGTCGAGGCTTTGTACAGGTCGGCTGCAGCCTGCTTGTCCGTGGCGCGGGCTATTTCCTGCGCGGCTTCTTCACCCTGACCCCAGATAATCCCGGTGGTCACTTTATCGATAGCCGTCAGCGACGCCAGTTGCGATTTGAGTAGTTCGGTCGCACGCAGCAGCGCAGGGCCTGGCTGATCGGTATCCACCAGCCACCACGAAACACGCTGTTCTTCCTGCGTGCCGGTCGAGTAGCCGACCACGGTGCTGCCGCCTACGGCCAGGTCGATGCCATCACCGTTGGCGTCGGTGAACTGGCTACGCACGTCATAATCGGTGTAGCGGGTCAGGTCCTTGACCATTTCCGAGGTGCCGGACTGGTTGTCGTCTTCGGTCATGCGCAGCAGGCGCGCGTTGGACTGGCCCAGCGTCGGCAGATAGAGAATCTCCTGCGCCTCGCGCTGGCCGAACACAAAGTCCGCATCGGTCAGGGTGTTAATCAGGTTGCCGCTCAGGGCGATTTCGAAGCGATTGCCGTCGGCATCCGCCGTGGCGGACTTGATGTAAGTCTTGTCGCCCGTTTCGTTGAGGGTCATGTACAGCGTGTGATCTTCGCCGTTGCCCAGCCCCAGAAAGCCCAAGGCGGAGACGTCTATCTTGTCCTGGCCGGGGGTGAAGTCATAGATCGTGTCGGTGGCGGTCAGCCCGCCAGCGTCGTAATCGCGGTAGCTGTCGGTCAGGGCGCTGTAGACGAACGTGTCGGCATCGGCTCCTCCGTAAAGGGCGTCGCGTCCTGCGCCACCGTTGATGATGTCGGCGCCGGTATCGCCGCGCAGCGTGTCGTCACCGCCCAGGCCCAGAATCGTGTCGTTGCCTTCGGTGCCATACAGCGCCTCGGCGTTCTCGGTGCCGGTGAGGGTCCCCGGCGTGACGTTGCCCACATTGATGGCAAAACTGTCGGCCACCGACGCGCCGGTGGCGTCGCTCGCGGTCAGCAATACCGAATAAAGCCCCGATGCCGTGCCGCCCGGTGTACCGCTGAAAGTCAGGGTCTTACTGTCGAACTTCAACCAGTCGGGCAGGGCGCTGTTATCGGCCAGAGTCGCGCTGTAGGTCAGCGTGTTGCTGTCCGGGTCGCTGAAGCTGCCCGGCTGTACTGCGTAGGAGAACGCTTTCAGCTCGGTGACGTTCTGGTCCATCAGCGGCGTATTGAGCACTGGCGCCTGATTGGCGGCTGAGGCTGTAGAGAAGATGAAGTTGGACGCGCTCAGTTTGTCGGCCAGATTGCCTTGCAAGGCGATCTCGAAGCGATTGCCTGTGCTGTCGACCGCATCGGTCTTGATGTAGGTCTTGCTGCCGTCGGCATTGACGGACAGGTAAATGGTGTTGGCGCTGCCATCGCCCAGGCCGCGCAGGCCGATGCTGGACAGGTCGATGCGGTCTTCGGCCGGGTTGAAGTCGGTGATCGTGTCGCTCTGCTTGGTGCCGCTGGCGGTGTAATTGCGGTAGCTGTCCAGGCGCGAGTTGTAGATGAACAGGTCCGCGCCCGCCCCACCGGTCAGGGTGTCGGCATCGGCTCCACCGGTGATCGTGTCTGCGCCCGCGCCGCCATCGATACGGTCCGTACCGGCGTTACCGTTGATCACGTCATTGCCGTCAGTGCCGGTCAGCGTATCGCCGCCCGCAGTGCCTTCGATGACCCGCTGGAAGATGAAATGGCTGGCATTGAGCGTGTCTTTCAGGTTGCCGCTCAGGCCCAGTTCGAACCGGTTGCCGCTGGCATCGGCGTCGAGTGATTTGACGTAAGTGCGATCAAGTGTGGCGTTATAGCTGATATTCAGCGTGCCGCCCTTGCCGCTGCCCAGCCCGCTGAAGCCCAGGTTTGACAGGTCGATGCGGTCCTGGCTGACGTCGAAGTCAGTGACCAGATCGGTGGCGCTGGTGGTCGCCGTACGATAGCTGTCGGTCAGTTGATCGAAGCGAAAAGTATCGGCACCCGCGCCGCCGGTGAGCTTGTCGGCTCCCGCACCGCCAATCAGGATGTCGTCACCCGCACCGCCGTTCAAGGTGTCCTTGCCCGCCAGACCGAAGATCTGCTCGTGGGCCGCGCCACCGGTGATGATGTCGTTGGCCTCGGTGCCATTGACGGTCACCAGCGGGAACGCATCGCCCGCAAAGCTGCCATCGCCATACACCAGCGTCAGGCCTTTGCTGGTATGGCTGATGGTGTTGCCCACGATGCTGTTGCGATCAGTGCCATCTTCGTTGCGCTCGGCAACGCCGTAGGTGGAGTTGTCGCTGCCGGTGATCGTGTTGCCACGGATCAGGTTGTCGCTGCCGTTGAAATACTTGCCGGAAACACCCGAGGTGTCGTCGTAAGACTGGATGATAATCTCCGGCACCGGGGCGCCGAGGGAGTTGTTGCTCAGGGTGTTATCAAACACATCCACCCCGGAACTGCCGTAGATGCGCACACCGGCATTGCCGTTGTCGTGAATGTCCAGGCCACTGACAGAGACCTGACTGGACAGCTTGATCAGCACGCCTTCAGCACCGTTGCCATAGACCGCGCCGCCGGTGATGGTGATATTGGCAGGCGAGGGGATGTTTTCACTGCCGCGCTGCACCACGATGCCGGTGCTGCCATTGCCGTAGGCAACGTTGTTGCTCAGGGTGAAATCGTGAGTGCTGGTCACCACGTTGAAGCCGTGACGATCGTTGTTATACGCAACGTTGTTTTCAAACACGCTGTCGCTCAGGTAATCGGCCACGAAGCCGTCCAGGCCGTTGCCATGCGACACGCTGTTTTTGATGACCATGTTGACGGTCTGCTCGTGCGGGTCGAAGCCGTAGCCCGAGCAGTCCTTGATCTCGACGCTGTCGAGCGTAACGTTCGAATCCTTGCCGTCAGAGCCTGGAATGTAACCGTTGAACCAGCCGTCCACCTTGCCGGTGGTGGCGTCACGGTTACCGTCCAGTGTCAGATTTTTCATGCCGAAGTCGTGGGTCTCTTCGCCGTAGGCGGAACGCACGATGCCGGTGACCTTTGTGTCCGAGCCATCCGCAAGCTTGATGACTGTCTCGCCCATGCCCGCGCCCGACAGGGTCACGTTGCTTTTGAGCATCAGGCAGCCGTCGGAAGGTTCCTCGCCACCGGAGACAATGTAGGTCCCGGCTGCCAGCACAACTTCCCCACCACCCGCCGCCGCAGCCGCATCAATAGTTGCCTGAATGGCGGCCGTATCGTCAGTGACGCCGTCGCCCACTGCTCCGAAGTCTTTTGTGTTGAATATCATGGTGTTACTCCAGGCGACGACGAATGTGGATGAATTTAGTCAATATTGCAGCGTCCGGATGATAAGACCTTTTGTTCAGGAAAAGTTGCTTGATATGGGCTATATTTTCGTCGAAACCGACGACATGTGCGTCAATAATGCGGCTGTCATATTTGTGACGGGTAACGCGGGGCGCGGCGACGGGTTGGCGTCAAAAAGCGGCGGCCGTCGAGTGGACAGTGAGTGACGCAGCCGCTATGGTCGCGCCCTTCAAAAATGGGGGCAGGCATGGGTTATCTACTTATCGTCACACTGATTCAGGCGTTTTCGTTCAGCCTGATCGGTGTCTATCTGGCCGGGCACGTCGACAGTTATTTCGCGGTGCTGATCCGCGTGGTGCTCGCCGGTCTGGTATTCATCCCGCTGACCCGCTGGCGTCAGGTTGAACCGCGATTCATGCGGGGCATGCTGCTGATCGGCGCGCTGCAATTTGGCGTGACGTATGTCTGCCTGTACCTGAGTTTCAGGGTGCTGACCGTGCCCGAAGTGTTGCTGTTTACCATCCTCACGCCACTGCACGTGACGCTGATCGAAGACGCGCTGAACCGGCGCTTCAACCCTTGGGCCTTGCTCGCGGCGATGGTCGCTGTGCTGGGTGCGGGCGTGATTCGTTACGACGGTCTGGACGGCGACTTCCTCGGCGGTTTCCTGCTACTGCAACTGGCCAACTTCACCTACGCCGCCGGGCAAGTGCTGTACAAACATCTGGTGGCGCGGCACCCCAGCGATCTGCCGCATTACCGACGTTTCGGCTATTTCTACCTGGGTGCACTGGCGGTGGTATTGCCCGCGTTCCTGATGTTCGGCAACCCGCAACACCTGCCCGAAGCACCGACCCAATGGATCGTGCTGCTATTCCTCGGCCTGTGTTCGACCGCGCTGGGCATGTATTGGTGGAATAAAGGCGCGTGCATGGTCAATGGCGGCACACTGGCAGTCATGAATAACCTGCATGTGCCGCTGGGGCTGTTGATCAATCTGCTGATCTGGAACCAGCATGAGGACTTCACCCGCCTGCTGATCGGCGGCGGGGTGATTGTGGCGTCTGTGTGGATCAGTCGCCTGGGCGTGCGGCGTGTGCCGGAGAGCGTTTCCGGCACCCGTTGAGTCAGACGTGCTGGCCACCGTTGACGTGAATCTCCGCACCGTTCACGTAGGACGCGCCAGCCGTACACAGGAAGTAGATCAGCGAAGCGACTTCCTCGGGCTTGCCCAGTCGGTGCATCGGCACCAGCCGCTCGACAATTTCCGCAGTGCCGGGTGACAGGATCGACGTATCGATCTCGCCCGGTGCGATGGCATTGACCCGTATCCCGTGCGGGCCAAAATCGAAAGCCATTTCCCGGGTCAGCGCCGACAGGGCCGCCTTGGACGTGGCATAGGCAACGCCTGCAAAAGGGTGAACCTTCGAGCCGGCAATCGACGTGACATTGATGATGCTGCCCTTGGCCGCTTTCAACTCGTCAAACAGCCCGCGAGCCAGTAGCGCCGTGGAGAACAGGTTGACGTTGAAGACCTTGATCCAGGTGCTGTAATCAGACTCCAAAACGCCCATGCGACCGCCTTCCGCCGTCTTCGGCGAAACCCCCGCATTGTTCACCAGCGCATCGAGCCGTCCGCCGAGCTTGTCCTTGATTGCCGCCATGCTCTCGCTGACGCTGTCGATGTTTTCCAGGTCCAGGTGAATGTGGTTGAGCAGACCTTCAGCCCACGGGCAATCAGCGACCCAGTTCTGCCTGGACGCCGTGAACACTTCCCAGCCCGCGGCATTGAAATGCTTGACCGTGGCATGACCAATCCCCCGGCTTGCGCCAGTCAGCAACAGCTTTTTCTTGTCGCTCATGAGTGCGTTCCGGTTTTTGAGGGTGGATGCATCATGTTTTTTGGCGGGCGGGGTGTCAACGCTGTTTGTCCGGTGTCAGGCCGCAGAACTCTTGTGGCTAATCCGCTTCAAGACCCTGCGCCACAGCGCCCGCTTCGGCCGGGGTGTTGCTTCGGTCACCACAGTCGGCATGTCCCGCAAGCGAATCCAGGTTTCACTGCGCCAGTGCAGCACGCTCAGCGAAGTGCCCGGCCACTGCAACTGGCTCATTCTGGGGTTATCCAGCGTCACGTTCTGCTGATCATGCAACACCGTCAGCACCTCATGCGTCAGCCACTGACGCAGCATATGGCTGTGACGGAGGACGAGGGTGTGGGGCTGAAGCGTAGGAAACGGCATTTTTTGGGGCGGCTGCGATGCGTTAGGTTTTAGGTTGTGTTCAGATAGTGTGTTGTCGGTTGATGTTTATTATTGAAGCGCGCCCATCTGCATGGGTTAGATGAGGTAACGCCTCCATCACCCTCGACAACCCTACACTGGAGGCAACATGTTCGACAAAGGCATCTGGCTGAACCAACCCCGACACTGGAACGTGGCGGAAGAGCGCCTGACAGTCACCACAGATCCGCAAACCGATTTCTGGCAACAGACGCACTACGGCTTCTGCCGCGACACCGGTCATTTTCTGGGTGTTTCGGTGACGGGCGATTTCACTGCGCAAGTGCATGTGCAGGGGGATTTCAAGACGCTTTACGATCAGGCGGGCTTGATGGTCCGCATTGACGAGCGCAACTGGGTCAAAACCGGCGTTGAAGTCAGCGACGGAGCCCTGATGCTGGGCAGCGTTCTAACCTGCGGGCAATCGGATTGGGCGACGGGTGCGTTTGATGAGTCGTCATCCGGCCTCTGGCTGCGAGTCACGGTAGCCAAGGGCGTTATGCGTATTCAGCACTCCAGCGACGGGCTGCGCTGGCCGCTGCTGCGCCTGGCACCATTTCCCGTGAGTGAGTCTTATGCCGTAGGGCCGATGTGTTGCAGTCCGGAACGGGGAGGGCTGGAGGTGGTGTTCTCTCATTTCGAGGTCATGCCTGCACTGGGCAAGGATTTGCATGATTTGACTTGAGTGACTCTTCAGCCGGCCATTGCAGGCCCGCTGAAGAGCGATATGCTTATCTCGGTTTTACTGAACGACGGTGAACTTGCAGTTTTCAGGGGATGTTTTTTCACACACGTTGTAGATGAGACCAAAAGGTCCATCTTCTTTTTTCCAAGCGCTGCCTGCAGTTTTTACAGTGAAATCCTTATTGTTTTTAGCGATGAAGCGCATGTCCAGCGCCTCGCGCCCACCAATGTTGTAGGTGCAGTGTTGCAACATCTCAGGTGCGTCCGCGCCCTCTTGAATAGTGATGGCCAGGTCAAAGGACTGCACAGGCATTTTCTTTGTTACAACGCCTTGCAGCACGCCGGTCCACTCGCCGTCATTACCGCTCGCCCGGTATACGCCGGGCGAGACCTGCTCGATCTTCGCGACGGTAGGGCAGTTTTCCGCGGCTTGAGAGGTCATGGACATGCCCAGCAGGGAGGTCGCGATTGCAGCGCTGATTAATACCTTTTTCATGATGTTCCTTTAATTAAAGATTTAATTCTTGATGTGTTTATATGAGCGTTAGTGTGGGGCTTTGACGCAGTTAGGCAGCGCGAGCTTGTTGTCAGGCACGCCAGTTGATTGCATGTTTCTGTTTGATGTATAACAGTATTTTTTTTGCGTATTATTTCGTTGTTAAAGGCGTGCGCATTTCAGTAAATATTTGATCGTATCCAGTGTGGATGAATTTATCTTAGGCGCCAGGCTGTTTATTGTCTGCACCTTTAGGCCTTAATTGTTTGTAGGAAATGGCGGCGCTTATATTCGGATAATGGGCTGGCGGAGGTCTCTTATCGCTGACTATTTTCTTTGCGGAACAACTCGATCGACCATTCGATAAGGTCCGTGATTGCGCCTTTGCGCTTGGCGACACGTTGGCAAAACCAATGCCGGCCATCAGCACTACACAAAAGGCCGAGGCCCGCCGACTTTCCGGTCACACTAGGCTGCCGACAATTAAGAACCCATCAGCGATTGAACGTGGTGGCGGTCATGTTAGGCCCAGCACCGCTGGTTCGAACACTGTTGACAACCACCCCGCATGCCCCTGTGCACAATGTTTCAGCATGAGAGGCGAGCTGAGCCGCTGGGCAAGCAAATGCATTTGCCGACAGCGATGGCATCAGTGGCCACTCACGTGGTTAATATCATTGTGCCGGTGGTTTGTACCCTGCAAGCATTTTCAATACCTCATCATGGGCACCGCTTGCTTCGGCGAAGCGCAATGGCTTGGCGCGCTCCACTATAAGTTCTGGTGGGGTCGGAGAGATCTCGAGCAGGTCGAAGATTTGATCCAGAAACTCTTCCAGAGGCATCGCGTGCTCGTCATTTTCCTGCCCGAGCAATGTGGTGCGTACACCCGGGGGCGCGAGCTCGATAATCTCGATCGGCGAGCCCTCTAGCTGCACTCGAAGACTTTGAGTGAACGAATGAACCGCCGCTTTGGTTGCGCTGTAGGTTGGTGTCGCGGGCAGCGGAACGAATGCCAACGCCGAACTGACATTCACGATCGTTGCACTGGGCTGCTTGATCAGCTGTGGCGTGAATGCATACACCATGCGAATAGTGCCGAGTAAGTTGGTTGTCACGATATCTTCGGCTGTGCTCAGGTATTGCGGATCAGTCAGATCCTCCCAGTGCATGATGCCTGCGTTGTTGATGAGAACGTTCAGATGCGGGTGGCTGATCGCAAGGGCCTCGCTGCTGCGCTGGATTGATTGTGTATCGGAGACGTCCAGCAATATCGACTCGATACCTGGATGTTCTGACACAATCTTGTCGAGCAGAGCCTTGCGACGTCCCGCGATGATGACAGTGTTGCCCGCTTTTTGAAGCCTGAGGGCCAGCCCGAGGCCTATGCCTGAGGTGCCGCCAGTAACCAGAATCGTATTGCCAGTGCCATTCATAGTAAACTCCGGAAATAATGCTTAAGCGGACACTTGTCCACTTGAAGGACATTACCGGACAGGTGTCCGCTTAGCAATCCAATCAAGGAAAATCTTTGCTCATGACTGACGAATTGGTGATGCGTTCTGACGCCAGGAAGAACCGTGAACGGATACTGGAGGTCGCAGTGGTTGAGCTGACCAGCGATCCTGCTGTGGCGCTAAGCGCAATTGCGAAGAAGGCCGGGGTAGGGCAGGGAACGTTCTATCGCCATTTTCCTACTCGAGAGAAACTGGTATTCGAGGTTTATCAATTCGAAATGCAGCAAGTGGCGTCGTTGGCGGAACAACTGCTCGCTACTACCGCCCCCAGGCAGGCCCTTCGGGAGTGGATGGACCACCTCGTTGAATATGCAATGACTAAGGCGGGTCTCGCCACCGCTATTCGGCAGGCCGCGTCTGTTTATGAATTTCCAGGGCAGTCCGGATACGCACCCGTTCAGGCGGCCGCCGAGCTGCTTTTGCGGGCCAATGAAGCTGCTGGAACGATTCGTAGCGGTGTAACTGCCGATGACTTTTTTCTCGCCATTGCAGGCATATGGCAAGTTGATTCTCAAAGTGAATGGCGCTCACGCATCACCAGATTGTTGAACCTGGTGATGGATGGTTTATGTGCAGGCAGCCCCGAAAGCTTGAACAAGAACGTCCAGCTCTAAAGCCGCAAACCCTAACCGTCATGCCGTATTTGAACGGCATGACCAAGGTGCTCCCAGGGTTACTTTTGCGCCAATAATGCTTTTCTCGCTGTTTTTTCATCTTTCATCGCGGCGATTTCACGCTCGCAGGCCTCGACATCGAACGAGTTGTCCCACTTGGCAATGGCGAGGGTGCCGATGCCGTTACCGATCAGGTTGGTCACGGCCCGCGCTTCGTTCAAAAACCGGTCAATGCCCAGAAGTAATACAAGACCTACCAGAGGAATGGAGTGGATGGTTGTGAGCGTTGCAGCCAGCGTCACAAACCCCGCACCCGCCACTCCGGCCGAGCCTTTGGACGTCAGCAGAAACACCCCCAGTAGAATCATCTGATCTACAAATGTCAGTGGCGTATTGGTCGCCTGAGCGATGAAAATGGCGGCCATTGTGAGGTAGATACAGGTGCCGTCCGCGTTGAAGGTGTATCCCGTTGGCAGCACCATGCCCACTACCGACTTTTTGCAGCCAAGCTTTTCAAGCTTGGCCATCATTCGCGGCAGCACGGCTTCTGTCGAGCAGGTGCCCAGTGTGATGAGAATTTCATCCTTGAAGTAGCGGAGGAATTGCATCAGCGGCATGCCCGACCATCTGGCAACCGAGCCCAGCACCACCACGATGAAAATCAAGGTAGTAACGTAGAGGGCGACCAGCAACTGCCCGAGTGACAGCAGAGTACCAATTCCGTATTTGCCGATCGTGAACGCCATGCCGGCACCAGCACCCAGAGGGGCCAGGCGCATGACCATTGCAACGATCCTGAACAGACCTTGCAGGAACAAATCAATGGTATTGATCAACGGCTTGCTGGTTTCGCCCATTTGCACCAGTGCAATACCCATCAGTACCGAAAGCAGGATCACCTGAAGCATCACGCCATTGGAGAACGCGCCAAGAAAGGTATTCGGGATAATATTGAGAAAGAACTCGATAGTGCCTCCTTGCTCACTGGCAGCCTGGCTGTACTTGCTGATAGCACTGCCATCAAGCGTACTGGCGTTGATATTCATACCCGCGCCAGGCTTCACAATGTTGACCACAATCAGGCCAATCACCAGCGCGATGGTTGAAAGAATCTCGAAGTAGACCAGCGCTTTAACACCGATCCGTCCGACTTCTTTAATACTGCCCATCTTTGCGATGCCTACAACCACCGTACCAAAAATGATGGGTGCCAACAGCATTTTGATCAGCTTGATGAAACCATCGGCAAAGGGCTGGAGCTTGGCGCCGACATCAGGCACGAAGTAACCGATGGCTGCACCGATCACGATGCCGATCAGCACTTGCACATACAGCTGGCTATACCAGCGGGTTTTGGAGATTTCCACGGAAGCACCTCATTTTATTTTTGTGATGGGCATGTGGCTTGGCGTCAGTAGGTGACGCCTGATGCTGCGGCCTCTCTCAAGGAGGCCGCAGATCTAGGGAGATCAGCCTTCGCCCAACTCGCGCATGACTGCGTACAAGGCGGACTTGGCTTCGAAGCCAACACCTGGAATATCCGGCAGGCCGACATAACCGTTTTCTACCTTGATCCCGTCCGCAAAACCGCCGAAAGGCTGGAACACATCCGGGTAAGATTCGTTGCCGCCCAAGTGCAGGCCGGCTGCGATGTTCAGGGACATCTGGTGACCACCATGTGGAACTACGCGGCGGGAAGACCAACCCATTTCTTCCATTACCTTGAGGGTGCGCATGTACTCCACAAGCCCATAGGACAGAGCGCAGTCGAACTGCAGATAGTCGCGATCAGGGCGCATACCGCCGTGGCGTAACAGGTTACGGGCATCCTGGTGGGAGAACAGATTTTCACCGGTAGCCATGGGCAGTTCATAGTGATTGGCAAGCTCGGCCTGCAATGCATAGTCCAGCGGATCGCCAACCTCTTCGTACCAGAAGAGGTTGTACTTCTTGATGGCTTCGGCGTAAGCAATTCCGGTCTGAAGATCGAAACGACCGTTGGCATCGACCGCCAGTCGACGACCGTCCCCAACCACTTCAAGCACCGCTTCGATGCGACGGATATCCTCATCCAGTGGCACTGCACCGATCTTCATCTTGACGACGTCGTAGCCCCGATCCAGATAACTCTGCATTTCTGCCTTGAGCTTGGTCTGGTCTTTGCCAGGGTAGTAGTAGCCACCCGCGGCGTAGACCCAGACCTTGTTATCGGCGACACCTTCGCGATAGCGGTCGGCCAGCAGACGATACAAAGGTTTGCCTTCAATCTTGGCAACAGCATCCCACACAGCCATGTCGATCGTGCCCACTGCAACCGAGCGCTCGCCGTGGCCGCCCGGCTTCTCGTTAGTCATCAGGGTTTTCCAGATGGCGAACGGATCGAGGTTGTTGTTTTCATGATCGACAAGGGTGTCCGGGTCAGCTTCCGTGATGCGCGCCAGGAAACGATCACGCATCAGTGCGCCCTGGCCATAGCGACCATTGGAGTTGAAGCCGTAGCCGATAACAGGTTTACCGTCGCGAATCACATCGGTAATCACAGCGACGACCGAGCAGGTCATTTTCGAAAAGTCGATGTAGGCGTTGGCAATAGGGGAGGCGATAGAAACAGTTTTTTCACGAATGTCTACGATGCGCATGACGGGCTCCTCTTGTTGTTTGTGAGCGCCACGTTATGCGTTGCGACGCCACCCGCCCAATGCTATTAATGCCGCACCCTATGCACAGGAGGCATGGCCCTTGGAACTCGTCTGGCTTGAAGACCTTTCAGCGCTCGCGGAGTACGGCAGCTTTGTTCGTGCCGCTGAAGCACGCCATGTCACCCAGCCGGCGTTCAGCCGAAGAGTTCGTTCATTGGAGAACTGGATGGGGGTGGAGTTATTTGTCCGCACACCGCAAGGAGCCACCCTCACCGAGGCCGGAAGGCAGATTTTGCCCAGTGCTCAGGAAGCTGCCCGGCACTTGTACAGAATGCGCAGTGAGGCTCAAGAAGTCGCTGGCGTGGCAGCCAGGTCGTTGCGGTTTGCAGCCACTCATTCTCTGTCGTTCACGTTCTTTCCCAAGTGGCTCAGAACCGCAGAAAACGGTGCCCCGATCGAGGCCGTACAACTGCATTCCGACAGCATGGCTGCTTGTGAGCAGATGCTGATACATGGTCAGGTGCAGTTTCTGCTCTGCCACCGCCACCCCGACGTTCCGCCTCTCCTGGCCCCTGATCAGTTTGTCAGCAAGAAGGTGGGTGAGGACGTTCTCGTTCCGCTTGCAAGCGCCTCCGCCAACGTCGGCACCTCGCCTGCGGCGTTGCCCTACCTCGCGTACACCCACGAATCCGGACTAGGCCGTATCGTCGCCCACCGACTGCGCGGCAAGGAAGATTACCTGCACCTCAAACCACTGTTCAGCAGCCATCTTGCGGCGGTGCTCATGTCCATGGCCCTGGAAAGCAAAGGCGTAGCGTGGTTACCCAAGAGCCTCACCGAACAGGAGGTTCTTGATGGTCGCCTGGTCAGAGCGCTGGACGAAAGCTGGGATATACCACTGGAGATTCATCTGACCCGGCCAAAAGCATTGTCCAGTCAATCGGTCGAAGAGTTCTGGGGGAGGGCGGGACAGTGATCCGCGAGATTGTTCAATCAAAGTCAATGGCTGCGAGCTGCTTCGGCTTTAAAAGCGCCCGCATCTCGGCCATGACCTGATCGTTTGGAGTATTAGGCGCAGGGTAGTTGATTGAGGCTTTTTCGTTGTCACCTAACAGGCTTTTCTGGTTTGTAGAACATTGCTGGGTAATGATTCGATCATGCCTGTGCTACGGCCTGAGAATTTCCCATGTGGAACGCTTCTGGTTTCCTCGCCTTGCACGCGTAGCTAAGGCGTCAGTAACATCCCGGCCAAACCTACAGTAACAATTGCGTTTGCAATGGAAGCGTTCATGAACAGCAAAAAACGTGGCGGAGCCTATATTCGAGCAGCATACGCTTTCACATCTCTCCTTGCAGATCTGCTTAGACGTTTAGGTGAGCATAACGTCCTAGAGGAACCAGAAGACATATTGGGCCTAGAGCCTGACATTGTCTTTGGTCGGCAAGATGCGTTGACAATGGTTGAAACCAAATTCTATCGACGTTCCTCTCCACCTCCGTCTTCTACCTTTAAACGCGCCCTCGAACACACCGCTGATAGAGGCATTAGGATGGAGGCATCCACTATTGTGCTGGCAATATCGTGCCCGATGGGGCCACGTTTTATGAGCGTCGCAGAAGCGTTTCCTACTGTTACGGTTTGGGATGAAACGAAGCTGTTTGAGATGGCGGCTCCGTTCCCTGACATTCTGGCCCAATTAGAGGAGCTTTTCGAAGCTGATACACCGAAGAGCGCTGAAACCCTGAGCTTAGGATTGCCGACGTTTATGAGGCGCAGTGCCGCTGATGCAACTGCGGAGCCGAAGCGAGGAAAGGTGCTGGCCGATGCTTTAGCTGCAATCGACCGTGGCCGGGAAATGGCAACTGATTTCGAAAACGCCTGCATCAATGCGCTTAAGTATCTCTTTGAACATGACCTCCATGGATGGTATGAGCAGTCCCGTACCGTAGACACCTTGCATCGTAGAGACCTGGTGTGCCGAATCTTGGCCAAAGCAGCCGAGGTATGGCGTCTGATGCTGGAGGACTTAGGAAGCAGGTACGTGGTCTTCGAGTTCAAAAATTACAGCAAATCGATTACTCAGAACGAGATCGTCACCACAGAGCGTTACTTGTACCCATCGGCCCTTAGGAAGGTTGCGATTGTGATTTCGCACGAGGACTGCGCTGACTCTGCTAAGGCCGTGATCGCAGGGGCGATGCGAGAGCATGGGAAGCTGATCATCCCCCTGTCGGTGCCGGAGATAATCGATTTGCTGAACAGCAAGGATGAAGGCTCAGATCCGAACACCTACCTGTTCGAACGCGTTGATCAGTTTCTTTTGGGGCTTGGAAGGTAGCACTCCGGATCTCCCCCTGAGGCTGCTTGAGCCCAGGCCTCAGGGAAGATCACGATGCTAGTGGTCACCTAGCTCTACCAAGTGGCCACAGGTGGCTCTTACGAGGCCTCTTTCGCCAGGAGCTGCATGTTAAGCGAGCTTGTGGTCAAACCCGCCCTGTCGAAGCGGTAGCGCATGTAGGCCGAGATGTCGTCTTCGTGAGAGGACACGACTAGCTGGCAATGCTTGAGTTCACAACGGAGTAGGTCAGTCAGGGACGCGACGTTCACTTCATCCAAGGACTGTGATGGATCATCAATCAAGATGAGTGGGACTCGCGAATAAACCTTGTTGAGAGCGAGGAAGAAAGCGAGGCTGAGTGCAGATACTTGACCTGAGCTCATGGACATGACTGCGTCATGCTCTGATCTTTCCGCCGTCAGGAACCTAAGTTGTGTGCCTTCTCGACTCTCGATGAAGAGCCCCAGTCCGCGCTGATAGTTTTGGATGAGTCGACCACTGTAGATGTGGAATATTAGCTCAATTTCTGCAATGGTTTGGTCGGTATAGTTCTGCTCCGTGAGCTTCAGCGTGGTGCGCAATGCATCGACTTTATCTTTAGCTTTCCCGGCCGCTTCATTTTCCTTTTCAAAGGATTTGAGGTCAGTTAGGCAGGTCTGGAGCCTCGCATTCTGCGATTCATTTGCTTTTAATGATATGTATTTTTCTTTACTGTTTAAGTGTTCAGAAGTGATTATGTAGAAGTCATCAAAAGCTTTGAAGGTTGAGTTAATGGTTTCTCGCCAGTCATCTGGTAGCGGTAGACCATCGACTTCGATCTGCTTCTTTGCCAAGATCTCTTGTTTAAGATTTTGTAGGCGCTCATTGATCAGGTTGTCAATGTCTGTAAATGAGTATGAGGCCTGAATGTTTCTATCTTTCAGATTCGTTCGTAGTTGAGTTATGGCAGGGAGCCGAGCCCTGATTTTCGTCAAGGTCTCATGGAGCGTTGAGTTGAACGTAGGTGTAAGCGTGTTGAGACGATCCTGGATGAAGGTGTTAAGTTGTGCCAGTTCGGCATCCATTACCGTGATCAAGTTGAGTAAGCTCTGGCCATCCTTGCTCAGGGATGCGGAGATTTCCTGAGTACGTTTGTCAACGGCAATTACCATTGACTGGTGGTCATCCCAATCTGTGCCACAAAGAGGGCATAATTGATCGTCTGGCTTAACCTTTTTGTGCTGCTCGAGTAATAAGTTTTTAAGGCGATCTAGTTCGGCAATAATACTGGCGTTGGAGGTGTTTTGCTGTTGAAGACTATCTCGGGCTAGTATTTGCGCTTCAAACCACTCTAGTCGACCTTCGGCCCAATTTGTCAGTTTTCGGGCATCATCGGTTTTTATTTCCAATGCGCCACGCTTGATGATTGCTGATAAACCTCTTAGGGCCTCAATCCCTTTTTTGATGGCATCGAGTTCGTCTAGCCTATCTAGGTCAGTGCCGAACTCGGCCAGCTGTTTCAAAGAGTCTTCATTTCGAATTATGAAAGCGTCAATGGAGTCATTGAAAACTCTAGTTCTAATTGTTGCTTTGAGAGGTAAGAGTTCCGTAATTTTGCGGACTGATTCTTGGTAGGTGGTGTGGTCAGTTATTGAGTAGGTTGCGAAAAGAACTTCGTTATCCCACCCTGGCTGTACATCTGTGGTAGATAATCTTTTATATTCAATGGCCCCTGCGTCAGCCTGCAGTGCGCCACGCAGGGTTTGCAGTTCCTCTTTGAGTGATTCGGCCTTAGCGTTCCGATCAGCATTATTTATGAATTTGGTGATTTTGGTTAAGATTATAGTGCAGTTCTCAATCTCTGTTTCGATCTCGCTAATATTGAACAGGTTGCCTAGCTGCTTCTTGCGCTCGTCCACCCTTGTGTGGAGAAGCCTGTTTTGACCTTGCTCTAGATAATTTAGGAAGGAGAAGTTTTCTCTGAAGTGCTTCCCAAACACTTCTTCTAGATACTGGTTTTCTCGGGCATTAGGTGGCGTAAAATCTAGTGATTTGAACTCTGGCAGCTCATAAAGTTTGAAGTGTTCGTACTTGTCGGCGCGATTGTTGGATTGCTTTTTGAAGATTTTGGCGGAGCAGTGACGAGCCAGGGTAAGCTTCCGGCTCTCGTTTGAGAATTCAATCTTGATGTAAAGGTCGTTTTCTCCTGAGCGCTTATTCCAGAAGAGATTGTCCGCGTAGTCTTTTTTATTTTTTGTCAGAAGTATCAAGAAAAGTTCTTGGATTCTCTTGATTTCACCAGTAAGCAGTAACTCGATGGCATCGAATATGCTTGTTTTTCCATAGCCGTTAGGGCCGTCCAGAGTTAGTAGTGACGAATTTCCGAGATCCAAATAAATATGCTTGAATGCTTTGAAACTAGAAATTTCAATCTTGGATATTTGCCAGTTCATTGCGAATCATTTCCTTGATAAAATCGTCGGCGTTTTTGTCTGTGACCTGCTGGATAGTCGAATATGTATCGTTCAGGCCAGCCTCTGCAACGGCCTCAGCTGCTTGCAACTTCAAAGACACAAGGCTTCCTTGATGGCTAGGCAGCTCTAAAAAAGGCAGTTTGATGAATGTCTTTGCAGCGAAACTATACTGTGTGGCCTTCAAAGGGTTTTCTTTGTAATCCAAGAATTCTTTTTTATCGGCAATTACAGATAAAAGTTTATCGTAGGTAAAGTCAGTCAGAGCGCTTTCTTCTGCAGTGCTGTAGTAGAGAACATATTTCTTATAAAAGTGCGGATCTTCCTCGATGGCGAAGATTTCTTCTTCGTGATCCTTGAACTCTGCCAGAACTTCAAGGCGACAAATGCAGATTAAATCGCAGTTCTTCTTGAAGCTTGGATTTCTAAGAAACTCCTCAGGGGTCAGATGGTTGATTCGATTGTTAAGTTCGCCCGGGGTAGTAAGGTCGTCTAAAGTATGTACGACTGCGAATCTGATTGCAGATCCAGACTCGCGAATATAAAAGCTTGTGGTGTCCAGTTCACGTTTACTCACAAAGCTATGAGCAACAAGTGCTTCATCAATGAGCTGCTTTATCATTTAGTCGATCCTCCGCATCGTCTTTTGTTATTACGCTAATGCATAGCGACTTGGTGATGTTGCTTTCAAGTTTCTCTGTAGCTAATTTGTTGTCGAAATCATCTGAGTTTGTGAATTTTGTATTGAAGGTGAATGAGGCTTCAGCTTTGCTAGCGATTAGGTGGTTGTACTCGAAAAGTAGCCTCAGCAGATCCCCGTTGTTTTTCATTTCACGGATCATGTCAGACTCACACTCTTCGCTTTCATCAACGTCAAGAGCGGTAGGTACGTAGAAACGATTTTCTCCGTCGAGGTAGTGTGGGAGATGGTTGAATACTGGCTCCGCCGAAATAGCCTGGATGAGCTTGGTGTATCGCCTAATATCGTTCGTCTGAACGTCTTGAAACCGCTCGGAAGGTTTCATCATCTGGCATAAGATTTTCAATTCGTTAATATGTGTATCGCGAATGTGCCCGCACAGATGCCTAGCTCTTCTATAGGTGGCGTCACTCATTGTTGGTAGCGCCTGATCCAGTCGTTCTTCTAGATGGGTTTGGAGTCTGGCCTTTAACTCAACTGCATAGTAGTCCCGATTCTGATACGGGTTTTCGGCCAGCAGGTCATCTAAAATGTTTCTGGCCTTGATGCGGCCCTCGTATGCGGCTCTGTCTTCTGAGATTCCATCAACTTGATTTAATTTGTGATTGTGTATTGCCTTGGTGCTGATTTTTTCTGACAGTAAGCAGTAGTTGAAATTTATAAGGTTGTCACTGACAATAATAGCCTGCTTCTCACATAGCTTTCTTATGAGTTTTTTTGTCAGCTCTTCAATTTCACCCAGCCCGCAATGATAGTTGTCTCCGTAGCGGTAGAATTTTACTGTTTCTCCACTAGCGCCTTTGTGATCGTCTGTATTGTTTAGCTGGACGGATACGTGAAAGTAACGGGTTGTTCCTTTCACTTTGTCGTGTTCTATTAGAGTGGACTGTTCCAGTGCAGTGGTGTAACCGCTGCGATATTTGCTTATCTTCGCTTTGACTTGATGGGCAGTGTGTAGTTTCCCATCTTTATAAATAGCGAAGTCATCGCTACTGTCTAGTTGAAGCTCGAATTCTAAATCGCCATCTTGAATAAGCTTTAGGGAGTGATAAAGTGCGATTTTTCCTTGATATACGAAGCCGCTCCAGGACGACACCGCGCTGGCTGGGTACTTTTCATCATCTTCTTGACTCACATGAACTCCTTTCACCGTCAATGAGCTTCCAGTATGGCGTAATGGTATCACTGCATGTCAAAGAGTTTGCATTCAGATGAGTGTTTTTATTTGTTACGTTCCTGGCAGTTTTTTGTCGTCAAATTATTTTTATGAAAAAACGATTCAGTAGCTTTTCTTCTCTCTCGGAACTGAGCGTTGTTGGGCCACAACGGTTGATTGCTGAGGCCCAGCGAGCCCAGTGATTCTCAATGACATAGCTGGCATCGCAACCTTCCAGGCTACCAAGGCCGCGTCAAACGGTGCTGGAGGAGTCACAAAACTCCACCTCGTTAGAGGTAGAGATATGGCCCTGTATAGTCGGCATGGCCAGTGCCTGAGATGGCTTGCTTGATAGGATGCCGGCGACGATGCTCACGAAGCAGACGCGGGCGGTGCGGTTTTCAATCAGCTAAGGGTGTGAAGCACCCATTGAGGCCAAGTGAAGTGGCGATGAACGGTCATTGAAGGGATAACGAGATGTCATCATGATGTCACGTCGCCATCATGAAAGGGATTTTCGTTATGCTGCTGTATCAGCATCAGTTCGTTTGCTTGGCTACGTCTAAGAAGCCAGGAGGACGTTGTATCGCAGGCAAAGCATGGAGCGGGCAGCACCATGGCATCTGGATTCGACCGGTTAGCAATCGGGAGCACGACTCCATTTCAGATGTTGAGCGGAGGTATGCAAACGGGAATTCCACATGCCTACTCGATCTGACCACTGCCACCTTTACCGGCGTGCAGAATCATCTTTATCAAAATGAAAACCATGTCATCGCCCACCCACCAGTTTGGACTTCAGCTCAGCGCTTGAGCCTGGCTGACATTGCCCAGTTTGAAGACCGGCCCGCTCAGCTCTGGGAGCTAGGGTACCGGAGTGGCCGTGGTTTCAATGACAGGGTTCCACCTGCTCTACTTACCGCTCAGCGGGCAACGCTGTATTTGATTCGCCCAACTGATGTGTCCGTCATCGTGAGCGCTGACGGTGCTGCTTTTGGTAATCCCGCCCTGAAGGTCAGGGCCTCTTTCGATTACAACGGTCATCGGTATACCCTCAAGATCACGGATGATGTGTCTGAGGGCTATTTCCAGGGTCTGGGAGCTGGCACCTATCGCCCAGATAGCATTACCTATTTTACGATCAGCTTGGGTGACATTGACCCCAACACTGGATACGCCTACAAGCTTGTAGCAGCGATTCTCTAAACGGATGCCCATGAAAATACTGACTATCGGTTTCACCGAGAAGAAGGCGGAGCGCTTCTTCTCTCTGATTAAGCTTTCAGGCGCCAAGCTTGTCGTGGACGTCCGGCTGAACAACGTCTCCCAGCTTTCTGGCTTCGCCAAGCGAGACGATTTGAAGTATTTTCTGACGGAAATCTGTGAGGTCGACTATGTCCACCTGTCTGACCTGGCTCCTACCAAGGAGATCCTCTCGCCGTACCAGAAAAAGGACATAACCTGGCAGCAGTACGAGGAGAAGTTCATGAACCTGCTGGCGAAGCGCAACATCGAGAAGCATGTGCGCCGAGATCTGATGGATGGCGGCTGCCTGCTCTGCAGTGAGCATCAACCTCATCAGTGCCATCGTCGTCTGGTTACCGAGTACCTGAAAGAACATTGGAGCGATGAGTCCATCGACGTCAAACATCTCGTATGAGTGATACCAAGACCATCCTGATCGCCTATCCGAAGGAGTTCCTCTGCTTCTCGAAGCTGCAGAGGAAGGTGCAGTTCTACACCAGCCAATCCCCTGAGGTTCGGCTAGTCGGGACGTCTGACCCCAACGGGTATGTTAGCGCCTACGCGGAAGAGCAGGGTATCCCGTTCGAGCTGGTGGAAGACCAGGCCGGCGCCGTGGAAAAAGCAACACACGCGATTCTCTTTGAAGATCGGGAGTGCTTTGCGGATTTGAGAGGTGCCTTGATCCTGGCTGCAATCCCTACCCGTGTTGTCTCCCTCCAGCTCACACTGGTGGTGAACAAGGATCGAGGAGAACTCTACGACGTGTACATCGGTCGAGGCACTATCTGGGGAAATCCATACCAGATGGGCCAGGACGGTGATCGTGACGAGGTCATTCGCAAATTCGCCTATGACTTCGGTCGCGGCTTTCTGAAGGCCTCTGAAAACCTTGAGCACAACCTGAGCATCATCAGGGGCAAAGTGATCGCGTGCCATTGTAAGCCCGCAGCTTGTCATGGGGATGTCTTGGCAGTACATCTCAACTCGACTGATGATGATCTGTAGTTGGGAGAGGTAAGTTGAATGCAAATTGAAGGAGTCATGAGGTGAACAAGGATCAAATCGCATTTAATATCAAACTGCAGGAAGAGCTGAGGAACTCTAACGTCAGGGCTTGTATTCGGGGTGGGCTGGAAAAGCAAGGCTGCTCTGGGAAAATAATTGCTGCCCACTCAATTCAGCGTGGAAAAATCCTTGCTGCGATGGCGGATGTTGGAGAAGTTTACTATTTAGGGCTTACTCCAGCGGAAGATCTGAAAGGGATGAAGACTGAGTTTAAACGTAAAGGCATAAAAAAGTTCAGCACCTTCAATGGATTCTGTGGTCATCACGATAAGAAAATTTTTCAGCCTATCGAAGATGCGGAATTTACTGGCGCTAACCTTCAAATGAGCATTTATGCGTATCGAGCTGCGGCTAGGGAACTTCACCAAGCGCTTGAGGAAAAAAAGCTTTGCGAGTATGTCCTTGGGGATAAGTTGGAGGATGATGATTTTCCGGTTCATTATCAAATGCATTTGCCAAAAATATTGAGGGGTGAATATGTTGTTCCGCCGTTCATCAAGGATGCAATGATAAGCGGGGAAAAAAATCATCGCATAAGGCTTCGCCATAAAAACAGTCAGCATAATATCACTGAATTGCAGGCTATCTGTGATGATTTAACTCGGGAGATTGAGGGCGAGCAAGCATCAGGTTTTGAACACCGCTATCGGTGCATGGAGCAGGAGTATCCTGTTGCGTGTTGCGTGACTTTCATTCCCTATTTTGATCATCGGGCAATACGCGTGATTTCAAGGCCGGAAGAAATTAAGCTTGCACTAGCGCCTGCTGTATCCGTACCTGAGATGAAGAACGTTCTTCTTAATGTTTTTCCGGAGGGCGGTAAAACTCACGTCATATTTACCTTCTCTAAAGGTAATGCCTCGTTCAAGAAAGCTGTAGAGCGAATGCTTGGGCTTGGCGAGATTGAGTTTAAAGTGGCGCTGTCTAATTTTATATTGAATTATTCTGAAAATACGGCATTCAGTCCCTTGTACATTGAGGGTGGATTTAGCGATAAACAGAGAGCTAAAATCATATCTATTTTTTCTCGCAATATCTCTAATGTGGTCAGCTTCGCTAAGGGGGATTTAAATTTGTTTGCGGATGATGCAAGTGCGTCGGTGTAAGGCCAAGAACTGATGTTTTTATGTTTGGTTTTCTGGCTATCTGCTGTGCTGGGCTTTCGGATGCTACGATTTTGGACTTCGCTGCCATTCAAACTTTTGATCATGTCAGCGGCTTACTCGGGGACTAACGAGGTGCAAGGTGGTGCAAGTTATTATAGTTAACGCCCGGCTTCGCAGGGGCATTCGTTCATTCCAACAGGTCCTGATTGACCAAGCACAGCTACTTGGGGAAAAAGAGTGGGCATTTCCAAGTGGAGATCGGGCACCTTGCCGCACCTATGCTTTGGAAACTGACCTGGGTGAGATGCTATTTGCTGTTCCACCGCCTTGGGATGGACGGCAGGCGCACCTGTTTAAGCTGAACTACCAAGGGGGAACTCTCTCTCCAGATGCTGAGATCAACATTCCGGATGGTCTCAACCGCAAGGTCTCAGGAGCATTAGTTTCTACCTCTGGCGGTGAAACCTTAATCTGCCATAGAGGCACCTTTACGGCATTCCGTGGCCGGGTGCCCCGCGCAGACGCGCTTGAGCACTTTCATGACTGGCTTATGGAGGTAGATGACGACGGCAAGACGGCTGATGTGATCGCTGTGTCTTCAACGAACTCTCCTAGCATTGCGAATGACATCGCCGAGTTCCTGTTCAAGGTAAAACGACTCAAGGAACAGAGAAAAGCGGAATCGGAGGATGACGCCGAGGGTTCAGGTAAAGCCCTCGACGACGAAGATGAATCGGGTGCGAAGTGGCGGGGTCAGGAAGAATTTGAAGGAACTAAGTCCTATACCCGAGGCCAGGACACCTGCGAATACCAGTATCTTCACGGCCCGCTTTGCAACGCCCTCCACCGCAAACTGGATGAGCTTGTTGAGGGGTATTCGGAACTCAAGGTTGGTAAGCATCAGGTCGATTTGGCGCTAGTGGACAAAGCTACTGACAAGGCCAAGGTTATCTTTGAGGTCAAGACCAGCGACTCGATGTCGGCACAGCTTTACACCGCATTTGGTCAGCTTGCGTATTACCGGCATTGCTTCGGTAGTGCCGAAACCAAGCTATTCTTGGTGCTGCCGACGAGGACAGCATCCGACTTCGCGGCAGCCGAATTCTTTGCTCAAGCCAACATTCAGGTGCTGTTCGGTGAGGCCGGCATTTTTGAGAACATTGAGGGCGAGAGCCTGGAAGAGATACTGGGTACCATCTTGTAGAAGCTGGCGAAGCCGCTGCTCAGTATTTGAATGCCAACTCGGTTTGCAACGAGGTTGGCATCACAGCTCCGGGCGCCCCTCGCCTCTTTCTTCAGGCATTGAGATGCTCGCTCTCCAATGGGTGTCTTCAGCCGGCTTAGTCATCGTGTAACCGCCACAGTTGGGGACGTGGCTCAGGATCTAGAACTCACGCCAATCAGCCATAACTCAGTCATTTGTCTGCTGCGGTTTGCGTTCAATCAGCCAAGCCACGGCATTTATGACCTGCCATGTGAAAGTCCAGGGATGTTTTGTGCAGGATGATCCGAAAGCCTACCCAGGAAAGCCTGAGCCCTAGCTATGAAATCTAGGAAAGACTCCGCACCGGCACCGTCCACGAACGCAGGATCCGATCTAGACCAATACGCTTCGCCGCACCTTCTCATCTCGGCAACGGTCGTGTTCACACACCGTGTTGGTTCAAGGTATGTGAATTCAAGCATGGGCCAGATCTCTTACGGGAGGTCAGGGAACTTCGCTACGGTAGCCAGAGCCGTTGCCTGAAATCGAGAGAAGGAAGAGGCAACGATCAGACCGGGAGCACCGTTTAAGGAGTTGGTCACCAAGTACGCCTATTCAACCCCCTTCGCCGTAAGAGGAATTTTCGCATGATCCGCACAGGCTTCGCTTGCGTTCGCGGCGCTCTCTCCCTGGCGAATCAGCCGTATATGTTTCATATGTCAATTACCCTCACATTTCTACCCTCCTCAAGCCGGGTAATTGCTGTTTCTGCTACCACAGCCCCGGTATTATTGCAGTTCCGCTATGATGGCTTTCTGTCCGACCTATGGATTTTGCTGCAAGGATCGAATGCCCATGACGCCCCCAAGATACGACCTTCATCTCTTAGGTTGGCATAGTTTTCAGCAACTGTGCATGGCAGTAGCCTCAACAGTTTTGGGTCAAACAGTCGAGACGTTCCTTGAAGGAAATGACGGAGGCCGCGATGGTGGGTTCAAGGGAACGTGGTCTCCTCAGCCAAACGAAGTGTATGCAGGCGAATTCGTCATCCAGTGCAAGTTCACATCGCGCCGTGATCACAATCTCACTCTATCTGATGTGACTGGTGAGCTTGTCAAGGTGCGCAGACTCGTCGCCAAAGGAAAGTGTGATGTCTATGTCCTGATGACAAACGCAAGCTGGACAGGGGATAGCAACCTCAAAATACGGTTGGCGCTTGAGGATGCTGGGGCCAAGTACGTGCTTTTGCTGGGCTCTACCTGGATCTGCGAGAAGATCCAGCTGAACAGTGATCTGCGCATGAATGTGCCCCGACTCTATGGTCTTGGCGACCTTAGCCAGATCTTGGATGAGAGACGGTACAAGCAGACGAAGGCGTTGCTGACGGAGCTTCCCGACCTTTCAAAGCTCGTGGTGACTGGCACCTATCGCAAAGCGCTTCAAGCCCTTCAGCAGCATGGCTTCGTTCTGTTGGTTGGAGAGCCCGCAGCAGGTAAGACAACGATTGCCTCACTCATGGCCATGTGTGCGATGGACAAATGGGAAAGCCTGGTATTGAAGCTGGAGAGGCCTGAGCAGATAAGAGATCACTGGAATACTGAAGAAGCATCGCAGCTGGTATGGGTTGATGACGCCTTCGGGGCCATGCAGTACGAAGCAGACTTGGTGATGGAGTGGAACCGGATTCTTCCGGCTCTCACGACCATGATCAGAGGTGGGCATCGGATAGTTCTGACCAGCCGTGACTACATTTACAACAGCGCACGACGTGACCTCAAAAAAACAGCATTTCCTCTGATGGAAGAGAGCCAGGTTGTCATCGACGTGAAAGAGCTGACCTCCCAGGAAAGGTCAGAAATCCTCTACAACCATGTGAAGCTTGGAAACCAACCACAGCGGGTTCGGACGGTCTTGAAGGAGTTTCTTCCTGCAGTGGCAGCTCACAGTCGGTTCGCCCCCGAGACTGCTCGGCGCTTGGGGAGCATTGAATTCACAAAAGCGCTAAAAATTGACCAGAAAAATATCGACGAATTTGTCGCGAAGCAGGAGCGATGGCTCGTCGAGACGATGCAGGGAATGGATGACGAGAGCCAGGCCGCACTTGCTCTTCTCTACATGAAGCATGGAGCAATCGAAAGCCCGGTGAGTCTGTCTAGCGGCGAGATGCAGACAATTGAGAGGTTGGGCGGTAGCCAGGCCGGGTGTATCCGAGCTCTTGAGAGCCTCCGGGGAAGTTTTCTTCAGATGGCAGATACAGCTGATGGACGTTTCTGGCGATATAAGCATCCTACGATTGGGGATGCGTTTGCGTTGATACTCGCCCAGAGTCCTGAACATCTGCAGATCTTTGTGGATGGAACACCGATTGAGCGGTTGATGGAACTGGTGACATGCGGCAACGTAGGGGTTCAAAACGCTACAATTTTGCCTTCAAGTATGTTTGCAGAAATCGCGAACCGGTGCTGTGAATACGTTGCATGCGAGGGCGACATGGAGCGCACCAGGCGGGGAAGGCTGTATTCTTTTCTGCAGCGCAGGACAAATGACGTGTTCTTGGACATCTACTCGAAAACTGATGAAAAGCTGCACTCCAGCTTGGTTCGTGACTTCGCGATAAACCTGTTCACGAGGTCGTCTGATCTAGCGCTCCGCCTGCTACGGCAAGGGCTTTTACCTGAGTCAGCACGAGAAGCGATTTCCACCAAGATTCGGGACTTTGTCTTTGATCATGATGAACTCGGGCACATCTACGATAACGAGATGCATGAGTTTTTCACTAGCCACGAGCGTGAAGAATTCTACAGCGATATACAGAAATATGTGCTGCCTGACCTGGACAGGGTTCGCAAATCCCTGCAGGAATCGTATTGCTACGAAAACGATCCTGATAACCACTTTTGTGATTTTATTGATGAGCTAGAGGGTATTTACGCGGCCTTTCCGGAATGGCCCGGTATCGAGGATGTGCTCGATACCCAACGGCGTCGAGTTGACGATTGGGTGAGTGATGTCTCGCAGGAGCGGGGCGAAGAACCTGCGGTCGGACGCAGCGATTTCATTCGCCCCTCTGTAACAGGGGGAGAGCGAAATATCTTTGACGATGTCGATCTCTAAACTAAGTAAATAGGTAAAGAGAACGGAGGAGAGAATGAAGCTATTTCTGGACTGCGAGTTCACGCAGTTGAACAAAGATACTAAGCTGATCTCGCTAGCACTGGTGTCCGAAGCCGGCCACGAATATTACGTTGAACTCACGGCTCCGCCAGCGGTGTAGCCCCCACCCGCGCTGACTCCCCCCGTAACCC
>NZ_JAWHOO010000028.1:0-78645 GCF_032586855.1 Pseudomonas syringae group sp. J254-4
AGCGGCGTAGCGTAAATCCATGACGCAGAGCGTCAAGAAGGGCATTCCCACGCTGGAGCGTGCGGAACGATAGGTGTGCGGCAGAACACTATCGTGCTCATGCCCACCGCCGGATTTCACCAAACCTGCCGCTACAAGGCATACTTGCCGCCTTCTCATTCGCGAACCGTCAACGCCTCATGCGCATCCATGTCAGCTTCATCGACCGCGTCGGTATCACCCAGGAAGTGCTGGCGATCCTGGGTGGGCGCAATCTGAACCTGGATGCCGTGGAGATGGTACCGCCCAACGTCTACATCGACGCGCCCACCCTCAGCCACCAGATGCTCGAAGAGCTCAAGGACGCGCTGTTTCGGGTTCGTGGGGTAGAAGCAATCACTGTGGTCGACATCCTGCCGGGTCAGCGCCGCCATCTGCAACTGGACGCGCTGCTCGCCGCCATGACCGACCCAGTACTGGCACTGGACAGCGCCGGGCATGTGCTGCTGGCCAATCCTGCGCTGATCGCACTGATCGGCCGGGAACCTGCGGGCGAACCCATTGCTGAACTGTTCGCCGACCCCGGTTTGCAAGCAGCATTGCTGGAAAACAGCTTTCGACTGCCACTGCGCGAAATCACCCTCAACGGTGAAGCGCTGTTGCTGGATGCCACCCCGATCACCGAGGCGGGTGCGCTGATTACCCTGTACCTGCCCAGCCGTATCGGTGAGCGCCTGTCGGCGCTGCATCACGATCACGCCGAAGGTTTCGATGCGCTGCTCGGCGAGTCAGCCGCAATCCGCACCCTCAAGGCGCGTGCGCAACGTGTGGCGGCGCTGGATGCACCGTTGCTGATTCAAGGTGAGACCGGCACCGGTAAAGAACTGGTGGCCCGGGCTTGCCACGCCAGCAGTGCCCGCCACGGCGAACCATTCCTGGCGCTGAACTGCGCGGCGCTGCCGGAAAATCTCGCTGAAAGCGAACTCTTCGGTTATGCCCCGGGCGCCTTTACCGGCGCCCAGCGCGGCGGCAAGCCAGGGCTGATGGAGTTGGCCAATCAGGGCACCGTGTTTCTCGATGAAATCGGCGAAATGTCGCCTTATCTGCAAGCCAAACTGCTGCGTTTTCTCAACGATGGCAGCTTTCGCCGTGTCGGTGGAGACCGGGAGGTCAGGGTCAATGTGCGTATCCTCAGCGCTACCCACCGCGATCTGGAAAAAATGGTCAGCGAAGGCACTTTCCGTGAAGACCTTTTCTACCGCCTCAACGTTCTCAATCTTGAGGTGCCACCGCTGCGCGAACGTGGGCAGGACATTCTGTTGCTGGCCCGCTACTTCATGGAACAGGCCTGCGCGCAGATTCAGCGTCCGGTGTGCAGGCTTGCGCACAGCACCTACCCTGCCCTGCTGGGCAATCGCTGGCCGGGCAATGTTCGTCAATTGCAGAACGTGATTTTCCGTGCTGCCGCCATCTGCGAACACACTCAAGTGGATATAGGCGATCTGGATATCGCAGGCACCGCAGTTGCGCATCCGCACGACAGTCCCGTGGACAGCCTCGAGCATGCCGTCGAGGCATTTGAGAGAAATCTGCTGGAAAAACTCTACGCAGACTACCCATCTACCCGTCAGTTGGCCGCGCGCCTGCATACTTCGCACACCGCCATCGCTCATCGGCTGCGAAAATATGGAATATCGGGCAAGCGCTAATCTATTGACGCCATTTATCGAAAATATATTCCGAAAAGATTCATTTAATAACTAATCTGCCGATACTGATCTGGTATGGTCCACAAACCTCTTATCATCCATTTGAGTGGATGTCCGTAAGTGTAATTACGGCCGTAATGGCAGAAAGGTCAGGTAGTACCGGGAAGTGATATGTCAACCCCGCCAGCAGACCGCCCGCTTGCCGATCCTCAGTCTCGTGCTGAAAAAATCGTCGAATCTCGCCGTCAGAAAATCCTGCTCAAAACCGGCGCGCTGCAGGACGCGATTTTCAACAGCGCCTACTTCTCCAGCATCGCGACCGACGAACACGGCGTCATCCAGATATTCAACGTGGGTGCCGAACGCATGCTCGGTTACCACTCTGAAGATGTGGTCGACAAAATCACGCCGGCAGATATCTCCGACCCCGCCGAGCTGATCATCCGCGCGGCAGCGCTCAGCCATGAACTGAACACGCCCATCACGCCGGGCTTTGAGGCACTGGTATTCAAGGCTTCGCGTGGCATCGAAGACATCTACGAATTGACCTACATCCGCAAGGACGGCAGCCGCCTGTCGGCCATGGTGTCGGTCACTTCACTGCGAGACAGCGCCGAAACCATCATTGGTTATCTACTGATCGGCACCGACAACACCGCGCGCAAGCAGGAAGAGGAAGCCCAGGCCCTGCTGGATCAGCGGTTGCGCGACCAGCAGTTCTACACCCGCTCGCTGATCGAATCGAACATCGACGCGCTGATGATGACCGACCCGCAAGGCATCATTTCCGACGTCAACAAGCAGATGATGGCGCTGACCGGACGCACTCGCGATGAGTTGATCGGCGCGCCCTGCAAAAACTTCTTCACAGACCCGGCGAGTGCCGATGCCGCGATCAAACGCGTGCTCAGCGAACATAAGGTCAGCGACTACGAACTCACCGTGCGGGCCTACGACGGCACCGAAACCGTGGTGTCCTACAACGCTGCGACTTTTCATGACCGGGACCGCAAGCTCAAGGGTGTCTTCGCTGCCGCCCGGGACGTGACCGAGCGCAAGCGCTTCGAACGCACGCTGGAAGAAAAAAACGTCGAGCTGGAACACGCCAGCCACATGAAGTCCGAGTTCCTTGCCACCATGTCCCACGAGTTGCGCACACCGCTGAACGCCGTCATCGGTTTTTCCGAGGCGCTCAAGGACGGTATGGTCGGCGACATGACCGATGCCCAGCGGCGGTACATCGGCGATATCTTCAACAGCGGCCAGCATCTGCTCTCGCTGATTAACGACATTCTCGATCTGTCCAAGGTCGAAGCCGGAATGATGACGCTGGAGCTTGAACCGGTCGATCTGGAAGAATTGCTGAGCAACAGCCTGCTGATCGTTCGCGAGCAAGCCGCCCTGCAACGCATTCAGTTGAAACTGGAAACAGATGCCGACTTCGGCCTGCTTGAGCTGGATCGGCGCAAGACCAAGCAGATTGTCTACAACTTGCTGGCCAACGCAGTGAAATTCAGCGAACCCGGCGGCTGGGTGACCCTGGCGGTGCGCCAAGTGTCATTTGCTCAGGCAGGCGTCATCGAGGGTGACTGGCCAGCACATACGTTTCCATTACCTTCCAGTGACTACGAGCAGTTTCTGGAACTGAGCGTCAGCGACACAGGAATCGGTATCGCCCAAAGCGATATGAACAAACTGTTCAAAGCCTTCAGTCAGATCGACAGTGGTCTGGCACGTAAATTCGAGGGCACCGGGCTGGGTCTGGCGATGGTCAAGCAGTTGACCGAACTGCATGGCGGCTGCGTTGCGGTCGCAAGCGTCAAGGACCTCGGGGCACGCTTTGTGGTCTGGCTGCCGATTCGCCCGCCTGAATTCGAGGAGGCACGATGGCCCAGATCCTGATCATTGAAGACAATGCGGCGAATATGCGCCTGGCGGAGCTGTTACTGACCAGCGCCGGTCACAGCGTACTGTCGGCAGTCGATGCCGAAAGCGGCCTGAAACTGGCTCGCGAGCGCCAGCCCGACCTGATCCTGATGGACATCCATCTGCCGGAAATGGACGGCCTTACCGCCACGTCGCTATTGAAGAAAGACGCCGGCACAGCCGCGATCCCTGTGATCGCACTGACCGCGATGGCCATGAAGGAAGACAAGGAGAAAATCCGCCTGGCGGGCTGCAACGCTTATGTCATCAAGCCGTTGCGCTACAAGGAGCTGTACCGGGTCATCGACACCCTGCTGGAAAAAAATCTGCCTCAACAGTCCATTACCTGAGCATTCGATATGACCCAGAGCGCCGCGACCATCCTGATTATCGATGACGACGTCCATGTCCGGGACCTGCTGGAGGTGCTCTTGCAGAACCAGGGTTATCGGACACTGACGGCGGAATCAGGCGAGCTGGCGCTGGCCATGGTCAAACAACAGGCACCCGACCTGATCCTGCTCGATATCATGATGCCGGGCATGGACGGCTATGAAGTCGCCACCCAGCTCAAGGCCGAAAAGGGCACCGCCAATATACCGATCATCATGCTCTCGGCACTCGACGAGCAGAGTGCGCGTTTGTCAGGGCTGGAAGCAGGGGCCGAGGAATACCTCAACAAGCCAGTGGACAGCGCCGAACTATGGCTGCGTGTGCGTAACCTGCTGCGCCTCAAGGCGTTTGGCGACTACCTGAAAAGCCACAGCCTGATCCTCGAAGACCAATTGCAGCAGCGCACCATTGATCTCGAGCGCTTTCGCACGGTGATGGACGCTTCCGAAGACGCGATTTTCCTGATCAACCGCAACACCATGAGCCTGATCGAATTCAACCGCCGCGCCTGCCAATTGCTCGGCTACACCGCCGAGGAGCTTTCACACAAGACGCCTGCCGAACTGGGCGAAACGTCCATGGAGCAGCTTGAGGTCGTGTACGACCAGATCATCGCCGGCAAAGGTCCCAGCGAACCACTGGAAACCCAGATTCGCGACAAGAGCGGACGCGATGTCGAGGTCGAAATCCATCGCCAGGCCTACCGTACCGGCGAGGACTGGGTCATCGTCGGCATCGTCCGCGACATCACCCGGCGCAAGGAAAGCGATCAGCGCCTGCTGACCATGGCCCACTACGACACACTCACCGGCCTGCCCAACCGGGACCTGTTTTTTACCAGCCTGCAAATGGGCATGACCCAGGCGGCCATCAGTCGCTGGAAGCTGGCGGCCCTGACGGTCAATATCGACGGTTTCAAGAATATCAACGAAACCTGGGGGCATGTGCTGGGCGACGAGGTGCTGCTGGAGGTCAGCCGCCGACTGTCGAACTGCCTGAATGCCAGCGACACCCTTGGCCGCGTGGACGGCGATCAGTTCGCCCTGATTCTGATGCTTCGTCCCGGCCAGGCGGATACCCGGCAAACGCTCGAGCGCATCCGCAACGCATTGCGAGCGCCCTTCCACATAGAAGGCCAGAGCCTGGTCATGACCGCCAGCATCGGTATTGCGCTGTACCCGGAGGACGGGGAAGACTCACGCGAGCTGATCAGACACGCCTACACCGCCATGAACAGCGCCCGAAAAATCGGCCCGGACAACTACCGGTTCTATACGCCGCAGATGAACGCTGACGTCTCGGCGCGTCTGGACCTCGAAGCGGCATTACGTGAGGCCGTGCAAAAACAGGCGTTCGAGATTGTCTACCAGCCCAAACTGAACCTGGCTGACAACCAGGTATGCGGGCTTGAAGCCTTGCTGCGCTGGCCGCGCCCTGGCCAGGCAGGCATTTCGCCTGCCGTATTCGTTCCGGTGCTGGAAAGCCTGGGGTTGATCGGTGAAGTCGGCAACTGGGTCGTCGACAGCGTTTGCGCGCAGATTGCGCGCTGGCAACGTTCCGGGCTGGGCTCGTTTCAGGTGGCAGTCAACATCTCCGGGCAGCAGATTTCCAGCAGCAGTCTGGTGGCCGACATTCGTCAGGCACTTGAGAAACACAAGGTTGCGCCGCAGTGGCTGGAGGTCGAACTGACGGAAAGCTCGTTGATGGAAAACACCTCTCACACCATCGCTACCCTGGGTGCGCTACGCGCCAATGGCGTGAGTATTTCCATCGACGATTTCGGCACCGGCTATTCAAGTCTGGCTTACTTGCGCCGATTCCCTATCGACAAGCTTAAAATCGATATCGCATTCATTCGCGAAGTGACCAGCAACCCACAGGACGCGGCCATTGCCAGAGCCATCATTGAACTGGCTCACAGCCTCGACCTGAAGGTTATCGCCGAAGGTGTGGAAACACCCGAGCAACTGGCGTTTCTGCGTGAAAACCATTGCGATCAAATCCAGGGTTACCTGATCAGCAAGCCGCTACCGCTTGGAGAGCTCGAAGTCTTTCTTCGATCACCGGCAAGCCGCGTCGGGTAATACAGCATGATCGGCACAGGAGCTGCCGATCATGTCTTTTTTGAAGGAGTTCGCTGCATGCGGTGTTTGCCAGCTGTACTTTTAGGGATGCTAAGTGTGGCGGGACTGGCTCAGGCGCAAACGCCGACCGATGCCGGGCTGATCGAGGACAACGCAGCAGCCAGTACACCCGCCTCGTCCAGCGAGGCCCGGGGCGTATTGCGCGCGACCAATCAGGCGGTCCTCGCCAGCGAGTTGTCCGGCCGTATTACTGACCTGCCTTTCCAGGAAGGCGAGTCGTTCAACAAAGGCGATACCCTCGCCCGCTTCGACTGTTCGGCCTATCAGGCTCAGCTCAATGCCGCACAGGCAGCCAGCCGTGGTGCCAGCGAGGAACTGGCGCACAACCGGCAACTGGCCGCGCTCAACTCAGTGGGCCGCTTCGAGGTGGCACGTGCCGAAGCAAAGCTTTCCGAAACCCAGGCGCAGTCTGGCGTCTATCAGGTGCAGATCAAGCGCTGCAGCGTGGTTGCGCCCTACGACGGGCAAGTCGTCGAGCGCAAGGTGAAGCGTTACGAGAGTGTCGCAGCCGGTACGCCGATGCTCGAAATCGTCGACAACCGCACGCTGGAAATTCACCTGCTGGTGCCCTCGCGCTGGATGAGCAGACTCAAGCCCGGACAAACCTTCAGCTTCGTGCCCGACGAGACCGGTCAGCCACTGACCGCCACCGTCAAGCGCCTCGGTGCGCGTATCGATGAAGGCAGCCAGACATTGCTGCTGATCGCCAGCCTGCCCAAAGCGGAGGGCCTGCTGGGAGGCATGAGCGGTACTGCACATTTTGCGGAGTTCAAGTGAACGCCCCCGCATCCGGCGCGGTTGAACGGGTTTTCGCGCAGTTTCTCGACCTTGAACGATTGACCCGCGCCGCACCTGCGATAGATCAACTGGCCTACAGCCTGGTCAACGACAGCCAGGGGTTGTTCGGCTATCGCCACGCAGCGCTGGTGATCGCCGGCAAGGTGCGCTCAGTGACGGGTGTCAGCGTCATCGAACCCAATGCGCCGTTCGTGGCCTTTGTCGAACATGCCGTCGGCCAGTTGCTGAAACTGGAGCAGGTCAAACCGGCGCGCGTCGTGCACATGGATTCACTCAGTGCATCGGTACGCGATGACTGGAACAGCCTGTCGGCACCGCATGTTTTCTGGCTGCCGCTGCAAGACCGTAAAGGTGAGGTGTTTGGCGGCCTGTGGCTGGCCCGCGACACGCCGTGGACACCCGCAGAGCAAATCCTGCTGGCACAACTGGGCGATACCTGCAGCCATGCCTGGCTCGCCTTGCAGCCCGGAAAACCGTGGCGCTTGCGCTTCAACCGCAAGCGTCAGGCTTTGCTGGTGATGCTGGCACTGCTGTGCCTGATGATTCCGGTACGTCAGTCGGTACTGGCACCCGCCGAAGTCGTACCGCTGGGCGGACGCGTGGTCGCTGCGCCGCTGGATGGCGTGGTGGCCGAGTTTCTGGTCAAGCCCAATCAGGTCGTCAAGACCGGGGACCTGCTGCTGCGTTTCGAGAACACTACCCTCAAGGCTCAGGCTGATGTAGCCGAACGAGCACTGGGCGTTGCCGAAGCGGAACTGAAAGCCAACTCGCAGCGTTCTTTCGCCGATGCCGAATCCAGTTCACGAATCGACCTGCTGGCTGCCCGCGTCGAGCAGAAGCGTGCCGAGCGCGATTATGCCCGTGAACTGCTTAAACGCAGCGAAGTACGCGCCGAACGCGACGGTATCGCGGTATTTGCCGACGCCCAGCGCTGGCTTGGCAAGCCGGTACAGACGGGCGAACGACTGCTGGAAATTGCCGACCCGACCCAGGCCGAACTGCGTATCGAGCTGGCAGTTGGCGACGCCATCGCCCTGCAACCGGATGCCGAAATCGCATTGTTTCTGGACAGCGACCCGCTGCAACGGCACGCCGCCCGCCTTGAGCGAGCAGCCTATGAGGCCCAGCCCACGCCGGGCGGGCAACTGGCCTATCGTCTGGATGCGAGCTTTCTCGATTCTCCGCCACCCAGGATCGGGCTGCGTGGCACAGCCAAGGTATTCGGCGACCGTGCTCCGCTGGCGCTGTACCTGCTGCGTCGTCCTCTTGCCGGCCTGCGTCAAAGTGTAGGCCTGTAATGAACCTGCCCAACCTGCGTGCGGACTTGCAGCTAACACCTGCCGCACCGGCCCTTGACGGTTCGCCACGCTGGACCCTGGCCGACCCGGTGCGCGGTCGCTATTTCAAGCTTGGCAGCCAGGCCATTCGCCTGTTGCGTCATTGGGCGCTGGGTGACGCTTCACAGGTGCTGCAAGCGGCCAATCGCGAGCCGGGCCTGCCGTTGGGCAACACCGAGATTGACGAACTGCTGCGTTTTTTACGCGGCCATGACCTGATCGCAGCGCGCGACCCGGAGCAGCGTGCCAGTTACGCCTACAAGGCATCGGCGGCACGTCATGGGCTGTGGCAGATGCTCTTGCATCAATACCTGTTTTTTCGCATCCCGCTCTGGCGTCCGGATGCATTTCTCAACAAGGCCTGGCCGTGGCTGGCGCGCTACGGTTCAAGGCTGCTGCGCTACGGGCTGCCGCTCACGCTGGGGCTGGGAATTTTTCTGGTAGCCCGGGACTGGCAACGCTTCATCGGGACCTTTCCCCACCTGTTCAGCCTGGGTGGCGCGCTGGCATTCGGTATAGCGCTGTTTTTCGCCAAACTCTGCCATGAGTTTGGCCACGCATTCATGGCCAAGCGTGCCGGATGCCGGGTACAGAGCATGGGCGTGGCGTTCATGGTCCTGTTGCCGTTGTTCTATACCGATGTCAGCGATGCCTGGCGGGTCAATGATCGACGTGCCCGCCTGCTGATCGGCGCAGGCGGCGTGCTGGCGGAAATGCTGCTGGCCTGTATCGCCTTGCTGGCCTGGTCACTGCTGCCCGACGGGCCGGCGCGCACCGCAGCATTCATGCTCGCCAGCGCGACGTGGCTGACCACTGTGGTCGTCAACCTCAACCCGTTCATGCGCTTTGATGGTTACTTTCTGATCAGCGATTTTTGGGAAGTCGACAATCTTCAGGGCCGGGCTTTCGCCCTGTGTCGCTGGCGACTGCGCGAGGCGCTGTTCGGCTACGGCCTTCCCGCACCGGAGCCGTGGTCAGTGGCCATGCAGCGTCGTCTGCTGTGGTGGGGGTATCTGTCCTGGTTGTGGCGTGCAGCACTGTTTTTCGGTATCGCGCTGGCGGTCTACCATCTGTTTTTCAAGTTGCTGGGGATTTTCCTGATGCTGGTGGAGCTGGGCTGGTTCATTTTCCTGCCGATTTTCAAGGAATGTCGCCACTGGTGGTCACACCGCGAACAGGCGTACGCACCCCGTGTGCTGCTCAGTGCGACAGGCTTGCTGGCACTGCTCTTGTTGCTCATCGTGCCGTGGCACAGCAGTGTCGAGTTGCCGGTGATGCTGGAAGCCGAAAGTGTGACGGCCATACATGCCCCGGCCGCTGCCAGAGTCAGGCAGGTCAATGTGCACGACGGCCAGAAGGTCGAACAAGGCGCCGTGCTGATGGAACTGGAATCCCCGGATATCGACTCGCGGCAAAGTATCGTGCGCCGTGAGATCAACATTTTGCAGTTGCAGATGCGTCGTCAGGCGGGCCGCAGCGAGACCGCCGCCGATGCCGGGATTCTCGAACAGCGTCTGGCCGAAGCCGTTGCCGAGTATCGCGGCCTGGCTGCACGACGCGAACGTCTGCTGTTACGCGCTCCCAAGGCCGGGCAGGTGCGCGACCTGCTGCCCCAGTTGAGCGAAGGTCGCTGGGTTTCAACCAGAGACCCGCTGTTGAGGATTGTCGAGGAAGGCACGCGAATTCGCGGTTACGTGGCCGAGAACGCGCTGTGGCGTATCGCACCTGGTGATCGCGGACGCTTTATTGCCGATGATCCGATGCGTGAGTCGCTGCTCGTGGAGCTTCAGGAAGTCGATGCCAACGGCGTGGCGTGGCTGGATCAAGAGGCGTTGAGTTCCGATCACCACGGACCGATTGCCGTGCGGCGTGACGAAAATCAGCGCGCCGAACCGGTACAGGGCCAGTATGGTGTACGCCTGAAACTGGTCGACAACAGCGCTGCACCGTCCCAGCCGTTGCGTGGCGTAGCGGTGCTGGATGGCCGCAGTGAATCCCTGTTGGGCGCAACCTGGCGCAGGCTTGCCGCCCTGGGAGTAAGAGAAAGCGGGTTCTGAAGCTGACACATGGACAGAGGACAGCAGACATGACAAAAAAACCTTTCACCAATATCGATGGGCTGGTGGTGCGGCCATCGAGAGAAACCGACAGCGCCTTTCTGCAGATGCTCTACCACTCGGCGCGTCCCGATCTGCAATTGATCGACGGCGAACGCGATCAGGTTGAAGACGTTATCGCCCAGCAGTTTCGTGTGCAGGATCTGGGACAGGGAGAAAACTTCCCCAACGCCATGCGCTACGTGGTTGAAAAGCTCGGCACGCCCATCGGCGCGCTGGTCACCGATTTCGGCCACAACGAGATACGCGTGCTGTATCTGGCGTTCATTCCGGCAGCGCGCGGCAAGGGCTACGGGCGCAAGGTTTTGCAGGGTGTGCAGCAAGCCGCCGAACAGATCCGCTGTCCGGTGGCAACAGTGGTCTGGGCCAACAACCCGCATGCTCGCCAGCAATATCTGGCGCTGGGGTTTCAGGTTGAAGAGCAGGATGTGGCAGCGGCGAGACTGATCTGGTATCCAGGCCAGACCGCTGCCTTTTGATCAGTTGAAGCTTATGCAGTAGTAGGCCAGGTTGTCGTCGCGGCCCATGGCGGGAACACGAGAGACGAACACATTCTGTAGCAGGCCCAGCTCCGGCAGTTCGATAGCACAGGCCCCATCGACAAACTCGCTGGGCTCAAGTGACTCAAGTGACACGTTGAACGGCATACGCTGTTGCCGGGCGGCTCGTGCCAGTGGTTTTTCGGCCACTGAGGCGACATTCACAGGCAACTGGCTGCCGTCGCTCATTTGCAACTGGCAGGTATTACCCAGCAGGCTCTGGAAGTGTTCAACGGTAACGTCTTGCAACATGACGCATCTCCAGTGAAATGAGTGGGAAGAGCCCGTCCCTGGACTCGTGTCAGATCAGTCCCTGGTAGGGAAAAGACCCTGCAGGGCGATACTGAAGTTCACCACCAGGAACGGGTTCATGCTGTCGATAGGCAGGCTGCCTCCGACGGGCTGCATGGTTCCGGTGATGGCGGTACTGACGCCCTTCTGCACGACAGGTGCGGTGCCTGCATTGGGCGAAAAGATATTGGCGGAGGTCGGTCCGCTAGTGGAAGCGCCTATGAACGCATTGTCTGTGGTGGGCGCGATGGTCGCCCCGCTCACTGCCGGGTTGGCCAATGTGATAGTGGTGTTTGCGGTCAGCGTGCTCATCTGGTGCACGTGTGCAGGCATGTTGGCGATGGCCACAGTGACCTTCTCAACACCCGATACAGAGCCGATCACCCGGTTGGTGAGGTTGACCCCGGTCCCCTGATTTATCGGCACCCGGCCCTGAAGATTGGGCAGCATGAAGTTCTGCTGCGAGGGATTACCTCCATAAATGACGCCCAATAGTGCGTACAAGGCGTTGTACTGACTGATGTTCAATGTTTGTCCATTGCATTGCATCCAGCCAGCAGGCGCAAATGGAAAGCCAAACGTCATGATCGAACCCATAAAAACTTCCATACACCCTCATCCTTCTATGTCATGGGAAACTTCGATCCACCGGGGCACGGTCCACAGGTGGCAGGATAGAAGCGTAGACGCAGTTTTCAGGGTGTAAATGTTTTTGCAAATGACCGTTATCCGTTGTACATCCAGTGACACTCAACAGTCATTGCCGGAAAGTTCACTACCGTTCATCTGATACTCATCATTCTTTCACCGGAAAAACCCTAATAAAACCGGGAGGGAGAACGCCACATCAGTTTTTTTAACGTTCCCATCCCTCAAGACATGCTGACTCCTGTCGAACTACTGGCATATGAATGCACTTTGTTACGTAGTTCACACACTCGTATAAACAGTTGTTTTTCCGGGGCGCATGGATGCAAAAATTCCACTTCATTGCAGGTTTGCCACGATCGGGCTCCACCCTGCTATCAGCCATTCTCCTGCAAAACCCGCGCTTTCATGCGGGTATGAGCAGCCCGGTTGGCTCTCTTTTCTCCAGTATTCTTGGCCAGTGCAGCGCTGGCAGTGAATTCTCCTCAGTGATCAACACCGATGTACGTCGTCGCCTGTTGCGCGGGGTTTTCGAGTCCTACTACGCCGACAAGGCCGCTAAAGACGTGGTATTCGATACAAACCGTGGCTGGTGTTCACGCCTGCCCGCGCTCATGGACCTGTTCCCGCAAAGCAAAGTGATTGCCTGCGTGCGTAACGTCGCCTGGGTCATGGACAGTATCGAACGTTTGTACCGCGCCAACCCTTTTGAAAACACCAAGCTGTTCAACGATGACGTGGAACGCAATACGGTCTACAGCCGGGTCGAGACGCTGGCGCAGCGCAATCGTCTGGTGGGCTTTGCCTGGGCATCGCTCAAGGAAGCCTATTACGGCGAGCATGCCGACTCGATTCTGTTGATCGATTACGAACTGCTGTCCCAGGCCCCGGAACGGGTCATACGGCTGGTCTACGACTTCATCGAAGAACCGTGGTTTGAACACGACTTCAACAACCTCGCCTATGACGCCCCGCAGTTCGACGATGCGCTGGGCGTATCAGGCCTGCACAAGGTCAAGCCGCGCGTTGCGCTGGAGCAAAGGCCCACCATCCTGCCGCCCGACCTGTTCGAGCAGTATTCAAAGTTGTCGTTCTGGAATGACGGGTCTGCCAGCGCAGCCAATGTCATCCGCATGAAATCAGACGCCGCCGTTAACTGACTGCGGTTTTATCACTCGTAACGTTCGATCTCTGGTGAGCAACATGTGGTGGAATAAACAAAAATCGCGGACTGCAAAGCGGGCACCTTCGAGTGCAACCTCACCCGTTTCCCCCATGATCATGTCTCTCGAACCGCGCATGCTGTTCGACGGTGCGGTCGCAGCCACCGTTGCTGAAGCGGCCCAGCCGGACAGCCAGCCCACGCCCGACGCATCGGCCAAAAGCGCCGAGCAGGCCAACAGCGCCAGCAACGACCATCATGCACAAGCGCCAGCCTCTTCGGACGTTGCCGCAACGCCTGCCGCCTTACCCGGCACCACCGTCGTATTTGTCGATTCACGGGTGAAGGATTCGGCCAGCCTGCTGGCGGGCGTTGCGCCCGGTGCGCAAGTGGTCGAACTGGACGCCACCAAGGATGGCCTGCAACAGATTGCCGATTACCTGGAGTCTCATCAGGGCGTCAGCTCAGTGCAGATCATTGCGCACGGCAACTCCGGCGACCTTTGGCTGGGCAACAGCTATGTTTCCGCGGACAACATCGCGCAACGCAGCGCCCTGCTGGCCGAAATCGGCAACGACATGAATGTCGGTGGCGATATTCTGATCTACGCCTGCAACACCGCCGAGGGCGACACCGGCCTGAGCTTTGTCGACTCGCTGGCAACCCTGACTGGCCGCGATGTTGCTGCGTCCACTAACCGCACCGGCGTGGGTGGCGACTGGGATCTGGAGATTGCCACCGGCAGCATTGAAAGCGTCAGCGCCCTTTCGCGACAGTCGATGGACGCTTACCAGTGGGGGCTGGCAACGTTTACGGTCACCTCCACCAGCAACACCGGCGCAGGCAGCTTGCGTGACGCGCTGACCAATGCCCAGAACGGCGATATCGTAACCTTTTCGACCGGCATGACCGTCGCGCTGCAAAGCCAGCTGGTGGTCAGCAAGAACATCACCATCGACGGCGACCTGAACAACGACGGCGTCGCGGACGTCACCCTCGATGGGCAGAACAGAACCAGCGTGATCCGGGTCAATTCCGGGGTCACAGCCACACTTGATGGCGTGATCATTACCCGAGGCGTGGCCAGCACGGCGGGCGCCAGCAGTGGTGCGACCATTGCGGCCTCTGATGCACTGGGCGGCGGAATCAACAACGCCGGCAACCTCACGCTGCGCAATGTCACCGTCACTGCCAACTCGGCAGCGGGTGGTGGCGGTGGCGGTGGCGTCAACTCGCCAAACGTGGGTGGTGGTGGTGGTGGTGGCGGCGGCATCGGCGGGCAGAACGGTGCTGCGGGTGGCAGTGCCGGCACCTATACATCCACCGCCCCGTCAGCCAATACCGGCGGCAACGGGGCATCGTTCAGCACTGCTTACCTGGCCGGCCAAGGCGGTAACTCCTCAGGAGGCGGCGCAGGAGGGTATGGCACGCCTGTCGGTTACACCAACGGCGGCGCAGGCGGCACCGCGACCAGCGGAGGTCGGACCATCGGTGGGGGTGGCGGCGGCTCTGGGTTTGACGCCAATGGGGGCAGAGGCGGCTCGGCAGTTGGCGGCATTTACAACGCCTCGACCGGCACTCTGGCGATCATCGGCACGTCGACCATCAGCAACAACATCGGTGCAGGCGGTGGTGGTGGTGGCGGCGGCACGGTTGGTGGCAACGGTGGCCGTGGCATCGGCGCGATCTGGAACAAAGGCACGGTCAACATCACTTCCAGCAATAACTCGGCGATGACTGGCAACGTGGGTGGCAGCGGATCTGGCGGACAAGCGACCAGCGGCGGCACCAATGGCTCCTCGCCTACCGCCGTCACTAATATCTTCAACGATGGCGGCACGCTCAACGCCACCTACGCCTCAGACACGACGGCACCAACGGGCATCAGCATCGTGATTGCCAATTCGTCGCTGAGCTCGGGTGGCACATCGGCGGTCACCTTCACGTTCAGTGAGCCGGTATTCGGCCTGGAAATCTCCGAAATCACCGTGCCCAACGGTACGTTGAGCAACCTGGTGACCACCAACAACATTACCTGGACAGCCACTCTTACGGCCTCCAGCAATACTTCCGCCAATTCCAATGCAATCAGCCTGCCGTTATCGGCGGTGCAGGACTCAGCCGGCAATATCGGTACCGGGACAGTGACCTCCAACAATTACGCAGTGTCCGATACAGTTCCGCCGACAGTGACTGTCGTGGTAGCAGACACCGCACTGGCGGCAGGTGAAACATCACTGGTCACCTTTACGTTCAGTGAAGCGGTCACCGGCTTCGACAACACCGACATCTCGGTCGCCAATGGCACATTGACCGCTGTGAGCAGCAGTGACGGCGGCAAAACCTGGACCGCGACCCTGACTCCGACCGCCAACCTGACCAGCACCACCAACCAGATCAGCCTCAACCGCGCAGGCGTGCAGGATCTATCCGGAAACGCCGGTTCAGGCACTGCCACGTCCAACAACTACGCCATCGACACGTCGCGCCCGACCGCAACCATCGTGCTGGCCGACAACTCCCTGAGCATTGGTGAAACCTCGCAGGTGACCATCACCTTCAGTGAGGCGGTGTCCGGTTTCACCAACGCGGACCTGACCGTCGTCAACGGCACCCTGAGTGCCGTGACCACCAGCAACAATATTGTCTGGACCGCGACATTCACGCCGGCCAACAACATTACCGACAGCACCAACGTGATCACCCTGGACAACACAGGGGTCACCGATGCGGCGGGCAACACGGGTTCGGGAACCACAACCTCGAACAATTACGCCATCGATACCCAGCGCCCGACTGCAAGCATTCTGGTGGCAGACGCCAGTCTCACGGCCGGTGAAACCTCACTGGTGACGATTACCTTCAGCGAGGCCGTCAGCGGGTTCACCAATGCCGACCTGTCCGTGCCCAACGGCACCTTGAGCACCGTCACCAGCAGCGACGGCGGCATCACCTGGACGGCGACCTACACGCCGAACAACAACGTCAACGACACCACCAACGTGATCACTCTGAGCAACGCAGGTGTAACGGATCTGGCTGGCAATGCCGGGTCCGGCACCAGCAACTCGGGCAACTTCACCATCGACACCGTGCGCCCGAGTGCCACAGTGGTTGTGGCCGACAGCGCCCTTTCCGCGGGTGAAACCTCGCTGGTGACGATTACCTTCAGCGAGGCCGTAACCGGGTTCACCAATGCCGACCTGACCGTCGCCAATGGCACCTTGAGCACAGTGAGCAGCAGCGACGGCGGCGTCACCTGGACCGCGACCCTCACGCCAGCCGCCAACGTGACCGATACCACCAACCTGATCACGCTGGATGCGAGCGGCGTTGCCAATGCTTCCGGCAACGCAGGCACCGGCTCAATCAGTTCCAACAATTACGCCATCGACACCCAGCGCCCGACGGCCAGCATCGTAGTGGCCGACAACGCGCTGGCCATCGGTGAAACTTCGCTGGTGACTATCACCTTCAGCGAGGCGGTGACTGGCTTTACCAACGCCGACCTGAGCATCAGCAATGGCACCCTGAGCACGGTGAGCAGCAGCGATGGCGGTGTTACCTGGACGGCAACCCTGACGCCGACAGCAGGTATCACCAGCAACATCAATTCGGTGACGCTGAACAACGCTGGCGTGGCCGATCAGGCGGGCAACGCCGGCAGCGGGCTGAGCACGTCGAACAATTACGCCATCGACACGGTACGCCCGACTGCGAGTATCACAATGTCGGACAACGCCTTGACCGCGGGTGAAACCTCACTGGTTACCATCACCTTCAGCGAGGCAGTGAGCGGCTTTACCAACGCTGACCTGAGCGTACCGAATGGCACGCTGAGCGCGGTCAGCAGCAGCGACGGCGGTATCACCTGGACGGCGACCTACACGCCGAATGCCAATGTCGCCGATACCACGAACGTGATCACGCTGAACAACACGGGCGTGACCGATCTGGCAGGCAATATCGGCAGCGGCACGACCGATTCCGGCAATTTCACCATTGCCACTCAGCAGCCGACCGCCACCGTCGTGGTCGCCGACAGTGCGTTGTCTGTGGGCGAAACCTCGCTGGTCACCATCACCTTCAGCGAAGCGGTCATCGGCTTCAACAATGCCGACCTGACGGTCGAGAACGGTACGTTGAGCACCATCAGCAGCAGTGACGGCGGTATCACCTGGACCGCGACCTTCACGCCGACCGCAAACGTGACCGACGCAAGCAACCTGATCACTCTGGACAACACCGGCTTCACAAACGGCTCGGGCGTGACCGGCAGTGGCGTCACCTCCTCGAACAACTACGCCATCGACACCCTGCGCCCGACCGCGACCATTGTGGTGGCCGACAATGCGCTGGCGGTCGGTGAAACCTCTCTGGTAACGATTACGTTCAGCGAAGCGGTCAGCGGTTTCACCAATGCGGACCTGAACATTGCCAACGGCACCCTGAGCGCGGTCACCAGCAGCGATGGCGGTATTACCTGGACGGCAACGCTAACCCCAACCTCAGGCATTAGCAGCGCAAGCAACTCGGTGACGCTGAACAATGGCGGCGTGACTGACCTGGCCGGTAACGCTGGCAGCGGCTTGACGCTCTCCAATAACTACGCCATCGACCAGACGCGACCGACCGCCAGCATCGTAATAGCTGACAACGCCCTTTCGGCGGGTGAAACCTCGCTGGTCACTATCACCTTCAGTGAGGCAGTCAGTGGTTTCGATAACAGCGACCTGAACGTACCGAACGGTACGCTGAGCAATGTCAGCAGCAATGACGGCGGCATCACCTGGACTGCCACCTTCACACCAAACGCAAACGTGAATGCCAGCACCGGGCAGATCAGCCTGAACAGCGCAGGTGTCACCGACCTGGCGGGCAACGCGGGCAGCGGCATCATCAGTTCGGCAAGTTTCACCGTCGACACGACCAGACCTTCCGCCACCATCGTGGTGGCCGACAATGCCCTGTCCGCAGGCGAAACGTCTCTGGTCACGTTCACGTTCAGTCAGGCGGTCAGCGGATTCAGCAACGCCGACCTGAGTGTCGCCAATGGCACGCTGAGCGCGGTTTCCAGCAGCGATGGCGGCATCACCTGGACTGCCACCTTCACACCAAACGCAAACGTGACCGATGCAAGCAACCTGATCACGCTGGATAACACTGGCGTGACCAATGCGTCGGGCAGTACCGGCAGCGGCACCACGGCCTCGAACAACTACGCCATCGATACTCAGCGCCCGACTGCGACCATTACCGTCGCCAATCCGAACCTGGCCATCGGTCAAACCTCGCTGGTGACCTTCGCCTTCAGCGAGCGCGTGACCAATTTCGATCTGTCGGACATCAGTGTCGGCAACGGCAGCCTGTCCGGCCTGAGCAGCGGCGACGGCGGCCTCACCTGGACGGCAACGCTGACGCCGGATGCCAATATCACCGCGGCCAACAACTTCATCGTTCTGGACAGCGGCAGGGTCAATGATCTGGCCGGCAACGCGGGCACAACAGTCGCGCTGTCCAGCAACTACAGCATCGATAACCAGCGTCCTACAGCGAACATTTCCATCGCCAATCCAAACCTGGCGACGGGTCAGACATCCCTGGTGACTTTTGCCTTCAGCGAGCCGGTGAATAACTTCACGCTGGCGGATGTCAGCGTGGCCAACGGCACGCTGTCCAACCTGGCCAGCAGCGATGGCGGAGCCACTTGGACCGCAACCCTGACGCCGACGGCGAATGTCACTGACCCGAGCAACTTCATTGTGCTGGACAGCAGCACAGTAACTGACCGGGCAGGCAACGCAGGGACAGGCATCGCGCTGTCTCCCAACTACGCCATCACGACCACGTCGCTGACCGGAGACCCGCAGTTCCGGATAGACGCGCCAGCACCGCTGGTCAACACACGGAATCTGCCACTGCAGCCGGCACTGTTCGGTCCGCCAACCGGCAATCTGGGTTCGCCATTGAGCTTCTCGCCGTTGTTCGAACAGCGCACTACCGGGGGGGGTCTGCCGCCTGTGGGCAATATCTTCATTACCAACCGCGCCCTGGCACCCAGCTTTATTGCCCAGGTGTTCGACTCCAGCAGTGTCGGCGGCCCGGGCTCCGGGTTCACAGGCTTCAACAGCGGCGAAGGCAGTGTGTTCGGCACCAGTACGCTGTCGACGCTTTTTTCCCGCGAATCCGCGACGGACAGCTCGACGGCGGGCGCCTTCAACAGCGCTGGCAGCAACGGCCTGCGAGACTCATCACAAAGCATCCAGGCCGGTTTCGGCGCGCTGACGCTGGGTCAGCAGTTGCAACAGATCACTGATAACGAGCAAGAAAAACTGCGCGCACTGGCATGGGCTTTAGGGGAAGTCGGTGTAAGTGAAGCGCAAGCCTGAAACAGGGTTTGGTAATGCGTCGTAGCTGTACGGCGCTCATAAAAAAGAATGCGGTAGCTAGAGCTAGGGGCGGTCGGAGCATGAAAAGAAGTCAGAAGTTGTTCAGCATCAGCCTGCTGGCGCTGGTAGTGAGTGGTTGCGCTGTTACCAGCCAGCCTATCGACCGAAGCGTCAGCGAGCAGCGCGCCAAAAGCGATCTGCAACTGATGTACAAGGATCAAGAGCCATTGAACGGTGCATTGACCCTGCATCAAGCCATGGCCCGCGCGGTGAAGTACAACCTTGAAGCGCGTCTGAAAATCATGGAAGAAGCCCTGGCCAAACGTCAGTTGGACCTCGCCAGCTTCGACATGCTGCCGCGCATGGCTCTTTCAGCGGGCTATGCCGGACGCAGTAACGTCAGCGCATCGAGCAGTGAAAGCGTAGAGACCGGAACCCAGTCCCTCGAACCGTCAACCTCGCAGGATCGCAGCCGTCGTGTCGCCGACCTGACCATGGTATGGAACGTACTCGACTTCGGTGTCAGCTACATCAGTGCCAAACAGCAAGGCGATCAGCGCCTGATCGTTCAGGAACGCCGCCGCAAGGTGATCAACACCATCGTTCAGGACGTGCGTTCAGCCTATTGGCGCGCCGTCGCCGCCGAACGCATGCTCAAGCAGATCGACAGCTTGATGGCTCGTGTCGAGAAAGCGCAGGACAACAGCCAGCAAATGAGCCAGCAGCGTGTGGGGGACCCGGTACAGGCATTGGGTTATCAGCGCTCGCTGATCCAGGCGACGCGTCAGCTTGAAGAACAGCGCAAGGCGCTTTCACTGGCCAAGACCGAACTGGCGACCCTGATCAACCTGCCGCTGGGCACCGATCTGAAGCTGGCGACGCCGGACGACTACTCGATTCCGCAACTCAAGGTCGACATGGAACGCCTGGAAACCGAAGCGCTGGCCAGTCGTCCCGAGCTGCGCGAACAGGATTACCAAACCCGTATCAGCTCGGCCGAAACCCGCAAGGCCATGCTGCGCATGCTGCCCGGCCTGGAGTTCTCGGCAGGCGGCCATTACGACAGCAACTCGTTTCTGGTCAACGACAAATGGGCTGATCTGGGCGTAAAAGTCACCTGGAACCTGTTCAATGTGCTGTCGGCACCTGCCGCCATTGACGTCGCCAAAGCCGGTGAGGAAGTCGCTACTGCGCGTCGTCAGGCAATGTCCATTGCCGTACTGGCCCAGCTCTACGTGGCCAACGCCAACTACAACGAAGCGTTGCGCCAGTTCAAAACCAGCCAACAACTGTCGAACATCGACAGCCAGATCGTCGGTCAACTGCGTAATCGCTATCAGGCAGCCGGTCTGGGCGAGCTGGATCTGATTCAGGGCGAACTGAACACCCTGCAGGCGGATCTGCGTCGCGATCTGGCGTATGCCGACCTGCGCAACGCTTACGGCCAGATTTTCGCCAGTGCGGGTCTGGACCCGCTGCCGTCGGAGCTTTCATCCACCAAAGTGCAAGCCATTGCTGTTGCACTGGATGCGCGCGAGTCGCAGTGGGAAGCGGGTAATATTTCAGTAGCCGCTACCGCGCCCAAGCCTTAAGCCCGCATCATGAAAGACCACCCGGTCAGCGCTATGCGCTGGCTGGGTGCAGTAACACCCCTCGCCTCGCAACGAAATCGTTCCACTGTAACGATTTCAATCCAAAACACCTCGCTCCGCTTGCATCAAGGCCTTGATCAGGCACGTATTTTCAAATACCTGAACTGTGTAGCGATTTCGCTACGGCTGAAATCGGTCGTACTGATCTAATAATCAGTAACTATTTGATTTATATGAAAAAATAAAACATGGCCGCTAAATTGCTTAGCCATAGCTCATATTGTTCGCGTGCTGCGCGAGCCCTGTTCTCCGAGGAGTTTGTATGAGCGAGTTGCGATTCACCGTTGACCATGAATGGCTGCGTGCCGAAGCCGACGGCAGCATTACGGTCGGCATCACGCCCTATGCGCAAGAGTCGCTGGGCGACGTAGTCTTCGTGCAGCTCCCGGATTTGCAGGCCTACACTCAACACGCTGAAGTGTCAGTGGTGGAATCGGTGAAAGCCGCCAGCAGCATCAACATGCCGCTGGACGGTGAAGTGGTCGAGGTCAATTCAGTCCTCGATGACACGCCGGAGTTGGTCAATGAAGACGCTCTCGGTGCAGGCTGGTTTTTTCGTTTCATTCCACAGGATGCCGACGCCATCCACGGCCTGCTGGATCAGGACGCCTACGACCGCCTGATCAAAGCCAACGCCCAAGCCTGAGGAGCACGCCATGACTGACCGTATTGAACTGACCACTGCCAACGAATTCATCGCCCGTCACATTGGCCCGCGCGCTGCCGACGAACAGGCCATGTTACAGACGCTGGGTTTCGACTCCATTGAAGCGCTGAGCGAAAGCGTTATCCCGGAAAGCATCAAGGGCACCAGCGTGCTGAACCTGCCTGCCGGGCAGAGTGAAGCCGATGCGCTGGCGTCCATCAAGGCCATCGCCGGCAAAAATCAACTGTTCAAGACCTACATCGGCCAGGGTTACTACAACACCCACACGCCGGCCCCGATTCTGCGCAACCTGCTGGAAAACCCGGCCTGGTACACCGCCTACACGCCCTATCAGCCGGAGATTTCCCAAGGTCGTCTGGAGTCGCTGCTCAATTTTCAGACGCTGATCAGCGACCTGACCGGCCTGCCGATTGCCAACGCGTCCTTGCTCGACGAAGCGACCGCTGCTGCCGAAGCAATGACCTTTTGCAAACGTTTGAGCAAGAACAAAGGCAGCCAGCAGTTTTTCGCCTCCAGCCACTGCCACCCGCAGACACTTGATGTGTTGCGTACCCGTGCCGAGCCATTGGGCATTACCGTTGTGGTGGCGGACGAAGCCGAGTTGGGCGACGTCAGCGATTACTTTGGCGCGTTGCTGCAATACCCGGCCAGCAACGGCGACGTGTTCGATTACCGCGAGCTGGTCGAACGTTTCCATGCTGCCAACGCGCTGGTCGCCGTGGCTGCCGACTTACTGGCACTGACGTTGCTGACCCCGCCAGGCGAATTTGGCGCCGACGTGGCCATCGGCAGCGCACAACGCTTCGGTGTACCGCTGGGCTTCGGCGGCCCGCATGCGGCTTACTTCTCAACCCGCGATGCCTTCAAGCGCGACATGCCGGGCCGCCTGGTCGGCGTATCGGTGGACCGTCACGGCAAGCAGGCCCTGCGTCTTGCCATGCAGACCCGCGAACAGCATATTCGTCGCGAGAAGGCCACCAGCAACATTTGCACTGCGCAGGTGCTGCTGGCCAACATCGCCAGCATGTACGCCGTCTACCATGGCCCGCGCGGCCTGACACAGATCGCCAAACGCGTTCACCAGTTGACCGCGATCCTTGCCGAAGGCTTGAGTACGCTGGGTCTGAAGGCCGAGCAGGCATTCTTCTTCGACAGCCTGACCCTGAACACCGGCAGCAGGACCGCGGCGCTGCACGCAGCGGCTCGCGCCAGGCACATCAACCTGCGTGAAATCGACGACCAGCACCTGGGTCTGTCACTGGACGAAACCACCTCGCAGTCGGCAGTTGAAACGCTGTGGGAAATCTTCGCCAGCGACGGTCAGAACCTGCCCGACTTCACCGCACTGGCAGCCAGCGTCCCGTCGCGCCTGCCCGCTGCACTGCTGCGCAAGTCGGCAATCCTCAGCCACCCGGTGTTCAACCGCTACCACTCTGAAACCGAACTGATGCGCTACCTGCGCAAGCTGGCTGACAAGGATCTGGCGCTGGACCGCACCATGATTCCACTGGGCTCGTGCACCATGAAGCTCAACGCCGCCAGTGAAATGATCCCGGTGACCTGGGCCGAATTCGGCAACCTGCACCCGCTCGCCCCGGCCGAGCAGAGCGCCGGGTATCAACAATTGACCGACGAGCTAGAGGCCATGCTCTGTGCGGCCACCGGCTATGACGCAATCTCGCTGCAACCGAACGCCGGCTCCCAGGGTGAATATGCCGGCCTGCTGGCCATCCGTGCTTATCATCAGAGCCGTGGCGATGAGCATCGCGATATCTGCCTGATCCCTTCATCGGCACACGGCACCAACCCGGCCACTGCCAACATGGCCGGTATGCGTGTCGTGGTCACCGCCTGCGATGCACGTGGCAACGTCGATATCGAAGACCTGCGCGCCAAGGCCGTTCAACACCGCGACCAGCTTGCGGCGATCATGATCACCTACCCGTCCACCCACGGTGTATTCGAAGAAGGCATCCGCGAAATCTGCGGTATCGTTCACGACAACGGTGGCCAGGTCTACATTGACGGCGCCAACATGAACGCCATGGTCGGCCTGTGCGCTCCGGGCAAATTCGGTGGCGATGTATCGCACCTCAACCTGCACAAGACCTTCTGCATTCCGCACGGCGGCGGTGGCCCAGGCGTTGGTCCTATCGGCGTCAAATCCCATCTCGCACCGTTCATGCCGGGCCATGCACGCATGGAGCGCAAGGAAGGCGCAGTCTGCGCAGCCCCGTTCGGCAGCGCCAGCATCCTGCCAATCACCTGGATGTACATCCGCATGATGGGCGGCGAAGGCCTGAAACGCGCTTCGCAGCTGGCGATCCTCAACGCCAACTACATTTCGCGCCGCCTGGAAGAGCACTACCCGGTGCTGTACACCGGCACCAACGGGCTGGTTGCCCACGAATGCATCCTTGACCTGCGCCCTATCAAGGACAGCAGCGGCATCAGCGTCGATGACGTGGCCAAGCGTCTGATCGACTTTGGCTTCCATGCCCCGACCATGTCGTTCCCGGTTGCCGGGACCTTGATGATCGAGCCGACCGAGAGCGAGTCCAGAGAAGAGCTGGACCGTTTCTGCGACGCCATGATCAAGATCCGTGAAGAAATACGCGCAGTTGAAAACGGCACACTGGACAAAGACGACAACCCGTTGAAAAACGCCCCGCACACCGCTGCGGAAATCGTCGGCCAATGGAGCCATCCTTACAGCCGCGAACAGGCGGTGTATCCGGTTGATTCGTTGATCGAGAACAAGTACTGGCCTCCGGTCGGCCGTGTCGACAACGTCTTCGGCGACCGCAATCTGGTCTGTGCCTGCCCGTCCATCGAGAGCTATCAGGAAGCCTGATAGCCCGTGCCCTGGCATGCCTGTGCGCAGCTCGATAGTGAGCGCGCACAGGCAATGCCGTTCTGCATGGCCCGCTCAACAAGGAATTGAACATGTCCACAGAAACCCTGCTGACCACTCCCCTGCACGCCCTTCACCGAGAACTCGGCGCGAAGATGGTGCCCTTCGCCGGTTACGACATGCCCGTGCAATACCCGGCTGGCGTAATGAAAGAACATTTGCACACTCGCGCACAGGCCGGCCTGTTCGATGTCTCGCACATGGGCCAGATTCGTCTTACCGGTACAGATGCTGCCAAGGCCCTTGAGGCCCTGGTGCCGGTGGACATCATTGACCTGCCGGTCGGCATGCAACGCTATGCGATGTTCACCAACGATGCTGGCGGCATTCTCGATGACCTGATGGTTGCCAATCTCGGCAATGATCAACTGATGCTGGTGGTCAACGCGGCCTGCAAGCATCAGGACCTGGCGCACTTGCGCAAGCACCTGGCGGGGCAATGCACTATCGAACCGCTGTTCGAAGAACGCGCCCTGCTCGCCCTGCAAGGTCCGGCCGCTGTCACGGTGCTGGCGCGCCTTGCGCCGGAAGTGGCGAAGATGACCTTCATGCAGTTCGCCAGCGTCAAGCTGCTGGACGTTCAATGTTATGTCAGCCGCTCGGGCTATACCGGCGAAGACGGCTATGAAATTTCAGTACCGGCCGAACAGGCTGAAGCCCTGGCGCGCCGCCTGCTGGAAGAGCCGGAAGTTGCCCCGATCGGTTTGGGCGCACGTGATTCGCTGCGACTGGAAGCAGGTTTGTGCCTGTACGGTCATGACATGGACACCGACACCTCACCGGTGGAGGCCAGCCTGTTATGGGCTATTTCCAAAGTGCGTCGCGCCGACGGTGCACGTGCAGGCGGCTTCCCGGGAGCAGAGCAGGTCTTTGCCCAGCAACAGAACGGTGTCGCCAAAAAACGTGTCGGCCTGCTTCCCGAAGAGCGTACGCCAGTGCGTGAGGGCACAGAAATCGTCGATGAACAGGGCACTGTCATCGGCACTGTCTGCAGCGGCGGTTTTGGCCCGAGCCTGGCTGGCCCGCTGGCCATGGGTTATTTGAACAACGCTTACACCACGCTGGATACACAGGTCTGGGCAATGGTGCGCGGCAAGAAAGTGCCCATGCGTGTTGCAAAAATGCCTTTCGTTGCACAACGTTACTTTCGCGGCTAAACAACGGCGTCAAAAAAACAGCAACACTTCGCTGTTGCGCAGGTGCTGTTACACACCACTGTTTCGGCCGTGTTTCAACCGAGTGAACAGTCTGTTGTATATGCCAAAAATGCACCTATAAAGTGCAAAATGTTATGACAGACCAAACACCGTGCACAGCAGGCAAACACGCCGGGCATAAGGCTCTACCCCCCGGAAACAGGGTACAAGGCAGGGGGGTTGTATTTGTAACGAGAGTTGGCGTAGAGTTTCCGGACTGTGTTTGCATGGGTCGCCGAATCTGGACCTGGGCAGTAGCTCTAGGTTTGCTACAACCCGTTCTACGTTTCTTACTTCCTGCAACCAGCCCCAGTGCTCTTTCGTGTGAAAGAGGCTGTAACCAATTCAAGTCAAGCGTCAAGGAAATAAGAAAATGGCTGATCGTCAGAGCGGTACCGTCAAGTGGTTCAACGATGAAAAAGGTTTTGGTTTTATCACTCCTGAGAGCGGGCCGGATCTGTTCGTACACTTCCGCGCCATCCAGGGTAACGGCTTCAAAAGCCTGAAAGAAGGCCAGAAAGTTACCTTCGTTGCCGTACAGGGCCAGAAAGGCATGCAGGCTGACGAAGTTCAAGCCGAAGCCTGATACGACACACTCTCGTATGCACAAAAAGCCTCTGACAGCGATGTCAGAGGCTTTTTTGCATGTGCGATTCGCTCAGCAGGCGCATGAGTACGCCCATGAAAAAGCCGACTCGAGGTCGGCTTTTTCACTGCGGCTACACGACGCTATCCGGCGCGGCGCAGTAGATACACCCCGGCCAGCGCACAGGCTGCAGCAGGCATCAGCACGGCCAGCAACGGCGGGAAACCGAACAGCAGGCTGGACGGGCCGAGCAGGTCCTGAATGATGCGGAAGGTAAAGCCGACCACCACCCCCGTGAACACACGCTGCCCCAGCGTAACCGAGCGAAGCGGGCCGAAGATGAACGAGATTGCCATCAGCACCAGCGCCACTGTGACGGCCGGTTGCAATACCTTGGTCCAGAACGCCAGCCAGTAGCGGCCATTGCTCAAGCCCTGATCAGCCAGATAATGCGCGTAGTTCCAGAGACCGCTGATCGAAAGCGACTCGGGCGGCATGATCACCGTGCTCAGCAATTGCGGGCTCAACGCTACATCCCAGCGCTCTACCGGCGTATTGATGACCTCGGTACGGCCGTCATTGAAATGCGTGGTACTGACGTCCTTCAACTCCCAGTAATCGGTCTTGAAGTTGGCCTCTTTGGCAAAGCTGGACGTCAGCATGTGGCGTTGATCGTCGAAACGATAACGTGTCACGCCGAGCATCAGGCCATTGGGCTGGACGGTGTTGATGTGGATGAATTCGTCACCCTGACGGTGCCACAGACCATGCCTGGCGCTCTGCGCATCACCCGAGCCCTGAGCCAGCGAGCGAGCGGCCTGAGCCTGGTTCTCGGCGTAGGGAGCCACGTACTCGCCGACCAGTACACCAGCGACCATCAATAGCAGCATCGGCTTCATGACCGCCCAGACGATGCGCCCGATGGACACACCTGCTGCACGCATGATGGTCAGTTCGCTGCTGCTGGCCAGCGTACCCAGACCAATGAGGCAACCGATCAGGGCAGCCATTGGCAGCGTGTCGTAGACACGCCGCGGCGCGGTCAGCATGACGTAGCTGAGGGCATCCGCCAGTGTGTAGGTGTCACTGATATCACCCATCTCGTCGATGAACGCGAACAATGAAACCAGCCCCAGAATGATTCCCAGAACCGCAAGAATCGCCAGCAATACGCTTTTACCGATGTATCGATCAAGCTTGACCACGAGTCACCTCCGTGACGCTGCGACGACTCGCCATCTTCAGACGCAGAGGCTCCCAATAGAACAACAGCAGGCCAATGGACAGGTAGATGCCATGCACCCACCACATGCCAAGGCTTAGCGGCAGCTTGCCCTTCTCCAGCGAACTGCGCACCGAGATCAGAATGGCCAGATAAGACATGTACAGAAGGATCGCCGGCAAAAGTTTCAGGTAACGGCCCTGACGCGGATTGACGCGCGACAACGGAATAGCCATCAACGTCACGATGAACACCGACAGCGGCAGCGAAATACGCCATTGCAGCTCGGCGACAGAGCGCGGTGCGGGGTTGCCGATCAGTTCGCTGGTCGGAATGGCCTCACGGTCGGTGATTTCTTCACTGATTTCCGGCTTGGGCAGCATCGCCCCGTAGGTGTCGTACTTGATCACACGGTAATCAGCCGCACCAGGATTGCCATCGTAGCGGTAGCCGTTTTCGAGGATCAGGAAGCGACTGCCATTGGGCCTTACCTCCTGATGGCCCTTCTCTGCCACCAGCACGGTAATACCGTTGTCCTTGCTCTTGTCGCCGGACATGCGTTTTTCAGAGATGAACACACCAGCCAGTTGCGAGCGGTCTTCCGACAGTTCCTTGGTGTAAGTGATACGCGTACCGTCACGCAGCGCCTGAAAACGACCCGGCACCAGCGTATCGAACTCGGTCATGGCGTCCTGCTTGTTGATCAGCAGCGAAAACTGGGTAGCGCCTTGCGGGGCCAGACTGAAACTCAGCCAGGCGACCAGCAGCCCGACCAGCGTGGCAGGCCCCATGGTGATGGCAAGCAGCCGCTGCTGACTCATGCCGGTGGCGGCCAGCACGGTCATTTCACTTTCCAGGTACAGGCGCCCGTAAGCCATGAGGATGCCGAGGAACAGGCCCAGCGGCAGGATTACCTGCAGAAAGCCTGGCAGGCGGAAGCCCATGATCAGGAACAGCACGCCCGGATCGAGCGCACCGGACGCGGCCTGCGCCAGGTACTTGATGAAGCGTCCGCTCATGATGAACACCAGCAGCACGGCGCTGACCGCGCTCAGGGTAAGCAGCACTTCTCGGGACAGATAACGGAAGACAATCAAACCAGACACTCCAGAGTTGTCAGGCTCAGGCAGCCAAACAGGGAAAAATTGTGAGCCACGGCAACCAGAGATTCACGCCGGCAAAAGGCGTGGGCATCAAAAAATATGCAGCATTATCCTGTGATTGTGTGTTTCTGTCACTGCGCACCGGGGATAGTTCGCACATACACGCAAAGCAGGCGGCTCTACGGGGTTGTCAGCAGTCGTGCAGCGGGGTCAAACTGCAAGGCTTACCGCGGGCATCCTCCTTGAAAACACTCAGGCCATCCCGCGTACATCATTCATATTGCGACTCTCATCGTCTACTCGGGGACCCCACATGGAATTGGTTGTTAAAAGCGTAAGCCCAGAAACCTTGAAAACCGCAACGCTGGTGGTCACCGTCGGCGAAAGCCGTGTACTGGTTGGTGCTGCCCAGGCTGTCGATATCCTCAGCGGAGGAGCCATCTCCCTCATTCTCAAACGCGGTGATCTGGCGGGCAAGGTCGGTCAGAGCCTGCTGCTGCACAACCTGCCCAACATCAAGGCCGAGCGCGTTCTGCTGATCGGTACCGGCAAGGAAGGCGAACTGTCGGACCGCCAGCTGAAAAAAATCGTCGGCGCAACACTGACCTGCCTCAAAGGCCTGGGCGGCAGCGACGCTGCGATTGCGCTCGATGACCTGTCAGTGAAAAACCGCGACACCTACGGCACAGCTCGCCTGCTGGTCGAGGCTCTGGCGGATGGTGAATACGTCTTCGACCGCTTCAAGACCCAGAAAGCCGAAGTTCGCGCCCTGAAAAAAATCACCCTGCTGACCGACAAGGTCCGCATAGCTGACATCGAGCGCGCTTCCACTCACGCCAAGGCTATCGCCACCGGCATGGCACTGACCCGCGACCTGGGCAATCTGCCACCTAACATCTGCCACCCGACCTACCTGGGCGAAGAAGCCAAGGCGCTGGGCAAGGCACACAAGAATCTGAAAGTGGAAGTTCACGACGAGAAGAAACTGGCCGAACTGGGCATGGGCTCTTTCCTCGCGGTGGCTCAGGGCAGCGCCCAGCCACCTCGCCTGATCGTCATGAACTATCAGGGTGCCAAAAAAGGTGATCAGCCCTTCGTGCTGGTCGGTAAAGGCATCACGTTCGACACCGGCGGCATCAGTATCAAGCCTGCCTCGGGCATGGACGAGATGAAGTTCGACATGTGCGGCGCTGCCAGCGTATTCGGTACCCTGCGCGCCGTACTGGAACTGAAACTGCCGATCAATCTGGTGTGTATTCTGGCCTGCGCCGAAAACATGCCGAGCGGCACCGCGACACGTCCCGGCGACATCGTCACTACCATGAGTGGCCAGACGGTCGAAATTCTCAACACCGACGCTGAAGGCCGTCTGGTGCTGTGCGATGCACTGACCTACGCCGAACGCTTCAAGCCACAGGCAGTCATCGACATCGCCACTCTCACCGGCGCGTGCGTGGTTGCGCTGGGCGGCCACACTTCCGGCCTGCTGGGCAACAACGACGCGCTGATCAATCAGTTGCTCGACGCGGGCAAACAGGCGGATGACCGTGCCTGGCAGTTGCCGTTGTTCGATGAGTACCAGGAGCAGCTCGACAGCCCGTTCGCCGACATCGCCAATATCGGTGGCCCGAAAGGCGGCACCATCACGGCGGCCTGCTTCCTGTCGCGCTTCACCAAGGCCTATGACTGGGCTCACCTGGACATCGCTGGCACTGCGTGGCTGAGCGGCGGCAAGGAAAAAGGCGCCACCGGACGTCCGGTTCCGCTGCTGACCCAGTACCTGCTCGACCGCGCTGGCGTATAAAAAGACACCCTGGCGTGTCGGCTTCACGGTCGATACGCCACTGGTTCTGGAACCTGTATGACCCAAGTCGATTTTTACATCCTGCCCAGCGCCGATCCTGCCGCGCGCCTGGACTTTGCCTGCAAACTCACGGAAAAAGCCTGGCGTCTGGGTCACAAGGTCTATCTGCATTGCAGCGATGCAGCGCAGCGTGAAGACCTTGATGCCCGGCTCTGGCGCTTCAGGGGCGAAGTGTTTCTGCCCCACGGCGACGCCGAGAGCGACTCCGATGCCCCCGTGGTGCTGGGTCTGGGTGACGACTCGGGCGCTCACGAGGACCTGTTGGTCAACCTCGACCTGAGCATTCCGGCCTTCTTCAAACGCTTCGCCCGCGTGGCGGAAGTGGTTGTCGAAGACCCGGCCATACGTCTTGCCGCACGCGAGAGTTTCCGTTCATACCGTGAACAGGGCTATCCTCCGCAAGATCACCGACTGCAGCGCCTTTGAGGACACGATGGATACTTCAAAAAAAGCTGAATCCGCGCATTTGCTGAACGATCTGGAATCGATCCGCCAATTGCTCGGCGATGACCCCGCACACTCCCCGCTGCCGAACGACCCGGCTCGTCCGGAAGGCCAGATTCCTCTGTTATTCGATGTGGTCGGCGCTCGCCCCGACGCGACTTATCAACAGGACTTCGACGAAGACGACATCCCGACGCTGACGCCTGATGTGCAAGCTGCACCAGTCGAGCAGCTTCAGACCGTTCAACAGCCTGCCCAGCCTCAAGCACTGTCGAACCCGGATGCCCTGCTGCATCTGGACAACGAATTGCGTGCCGCCGCGCAGTTGATCCTGCAGGACGTGATCGCCGACTTCGCCCCGCACATCGAGACTGAAATCAAGCGTCGGCTGGAAGCGAGGCTGGAGCGGTTATTGGCGCAGCAGAAGTGAGCGTGTGATCAGGAGTCCGGAGCACACACGCATGCAGACGCTGTCAGGGAGAATTCAATAGGGAGCGAATCTCTGCTACTTGCCGCTCCATTTTCCCCTTGAGACTAACTTGGGCATACCAGGCTCCCATGAGCGTTTTGCGTTTAGCCACATCTCTTTTTATATTTAGCAGCATTTCGGGAGACCCTTCGTGCTCCTTGAGCTTAATAGCCGATGCCTTCTTGAAATCGTCGTAACCGGTATTGGGTTTACCCGTGAATTTGTCAGAGAATGAGTGCTCTACACGCCAGGCCTCCTTGATTCGATCGCTCATTTTTTGACTGGCGTTCGCCGTGACTTTTTCAAACCGTACTTTGAAGTCTGCACTCTTGAATACACTCGGCAGAAAACCCGGTTCGTTTTCTATAGCGCTGCGAAGGTCCAACAGTACGTCTGGGTTACTGGCATCTACAAAACGCTTATTTAACTGCACGGCTATCAGCCCGGCTCCTCTCTCATTCAACGTATTAGACGCTCCACTCACTGCGGCCATATTTTTGAAAGACAGGTGCCTGAATATTCTGTCAAGCGCCAGGTCTGGTAACGTGTCGAGAAAGAGTCTGTGGACCCCGACATGTCCACCCGGATCACTTCGATTAACCGGATCCCCCTGACAGTAAACATACGCATTCAGGCCTCCCCGCCCAAATGGACTTAACGAGTCTGGCCGGTTGAAACGCATCAGCACCGGATTGAAAGCCCGATAGCCGTTACCCAGCAAGTAATGCCCGGTCACAGGGTCCGCGCGCTCGCCGTTGAAACCGGAAAAGGGACCGCCCTGCGCGCGATGTCCGTAAGGGCTATAAGCAAGCGGCTGCCGTTCCTCTGAACTCAGGGCATGCAGCACGCTGATTTGCCTGTCGGTGCCCAGCAGATCGGTCCGAGTGATGGAGCCGTCCGTTTCATACTCAGCCAACAAGCGATCATCGCCGTGAAATACACGACGGCGCGTTGCACCCTGTATCTCGACCGTCAAACGGTTCTTTTGATAAAAACGCGACACTGCACTCTTTGCTCCGGGGTCGACGACGGCAATACGGTCCAGCGCGTCATAGCGATATCGACACAGTACGCGCCTGCTTTCCGAAGTCTTGTTCATGGCCACATCCGTCCTGTGATCAATGCTTAAACACCGGATCATGCCCCTCTCCCCCCTCGCCGCCTACTGACATATCTGCCAGTTGTGGCCCGGCACATATGTGCTTGTCGCTTGCCGTCAGGTCTATGCTTACCGGTTTCCGAATCAATGCCACAGGTTCCCGCCGCGCATGGACAAGACTTACCAGCCGTACGCCATCGAAACTTCCTGGTATCAGACCTGGGAGCCCGAAAATTTATTTCGCTCCGCAAGGCGTAGCAGACAGCTCCACCGCAAGCGCAGCCCAACCCTGATGCACTGCTTCATCTGAACAGCGAACTGCGCGCAGCCGCGCAATTGATCATGCAGGACGTGGTCGACGGCTTCGCCCTACCTATAGAAAACGAGATCAAGCGTCGGCTGAAGGCAAGGCTGGAGCGGTTATTGGCGCAGCAGAAGAAGTGAAGCGCGCGGTTTGGAAACTGGCTCACATGCGTGTGGATACGTTATTAGCGAGGATTGAATGTGGAGCGGATATCAGCTGTACGCCGGCCCGTGTCTGCTTCACGATTGATAAGTTCATTCCATTCCTTGTGCAACTTCCTGTAGTTTTCCATGAGCCCAGTGATTCTTGTCAGGCTCTCTGACTGATAGCGCTGGGCACGCTCTAGCGCGCGCGTAGCCTGCAACTCACTGCTTCCACTCACGCCAGCCACGTGATCAAGAATCGATTGCGTTTGACGATCAACGCTATTTATCTTTCTACTGAATCCTTGCTCGATGCTCGTCGCTACATACTTGAACTGCGCGCTGTAGAAAGCGTCATGGCTTAGCGCCCCGGTCGTACTTAAATGCCCTTCAATTGTCGACAGTGCGCTGGGATCATTTATGTCAACCCAAGGCTTGTTTAGTATTTTTGATACTCTCTTACCTATTTGAGGGGTCGTTGCACTCAGCGCGGCCGCGTCTTCTAGAGAAACGCGCTTGAGTATATTCTCAAGGAGCTCATCAGGCAGCACTTCAAAAGCGAAACTCCTGGCCGCGCGCGTGACCGCCGCAAACCCTGGAATATGCCCATCAGGATCACTCCGGTTAACCGGGTCGCCCTGACAATAAGCATACGCATTCAGACCTCCCCGTCCAAATGGACTCAGAGTGTCCGGACTATTGAATCGCATCAGCACCGGGTTGAAAGCGCGATAGCCGTTACCCAGCAGGTAATGCCCGGTCACAGGGTCCGCACGCTCGCCGTTGAAACCGGAAAAGGGGCCGCCCGGCAAGCGATGTCCGTAAGGGCTATAGGCCAGCGGCTGGTGCCCTTCCGAACTCAAAGCATGCAATACACTGCTTTGCAGGTCGGTGGCCAGAAGGTCCGTCCGGGCAACAGAGCCTTCAGTCTCATACTCTGCTAACAAACGATTTTCACCGTGAAATACACGGCGACGCGTTGCGCCCTGTATCTCGACCGTCAAACAGTTCTTTTGATAAAAACGCGACACTGCTCCCTGTGCTCCGGGATCGACGACGGCAATACGATCCAGCGCGTCATAGCGATATCGGCACAGTACGCGCCTGCTTTCCGAAGTTTTGTTCATGGCCGCATTCGCCCTGCGATCGATGCTTGAACACCGGATCATGCCCCTCGCCCCACTCGCCGCCAACTGACAGATCTGCCAGTTGTGGCCCGGCGCTTATGGCTTGTCGCTGGCCGTCAGGTCTATACTTACCGGTTTCCGAATCAATGCCACAGGTTCCCGCCGCGCATGGACAAGACTTACCAGCCGCACGCCATCGAAACTTCCTGGTATCAGACCTGGGAGTCCGAAAATTATTTCGCTCCGCAAGGCGTGGGTGACTCGTACACCATCATGATCCCGCCGCCGAACGTCACCGGCAGCCTGCACATGGGCCACGGCTTCAATAACGCGATCATGGACGCCCTGATCCGTTTCCGTCGCATGCAGGGTCGCAACACGCTGTGGCAACCGGGCACCGACCACGCCGGTATCGCCACGCAGATGCTGGTGGAGCGTCGTCTTGAAGCGCAAGGCGTGAGCCGTCATGAGCTGGGCCGCGAGAAGTTTCTGGACAAGATCTGGGAATGGAAAGCCGAGTCCGGCGGCAACATCAGCCGTCAGATCCGCCGTCTGGGCTCGTCCGTCGACTGGAGCCGCGAGCGCTTCACCATGGACGACGGCCTGTCCGACGCCGTGAAGGAAGCCTTCGTGCGCCTGCATGAAGACGGCCTCATTTACCGTGGCAAACGCCTGGTCAACTGGGACACCAAGCTGCACACCGCGATTTCCGACCTTGAAGTGGAGAACCACGACGAGAAAGGCCATCTGTGGAACCTGCGCTATCCGCTGGCCGACGGTGCAAAAACCGCCGAAGGTCTGGATTACCTGATCGTTGCCACCACTCGCCCGGAAACCATGCTCGGTGACGCCGCCGTTGCGGTGAACCCACAGGACGAGCGCTACAAGGCATTGATCGGCAAGTTCGTCGAACTGCCACTGGTAGGCCGCCGCATCCCGATCATCGCGGATGATTACTGCGACCCTGAATTCGGCACAGGCTGCGTGAAAATCACCCCGGCGCATGACTTCAACGACTATGAAGTCGGCAAACGTCACAACCTGCCGCTGCTGAACATCTTCGACAAGAATGCCAACGTTCTCGCTGCTGCTCAGGTTTTCAACCTTGATGGCACGCTGAACGAAAGCGTCGACGGCAGCCTGCCTGCGGCCTACGCCGGGCTGGACCGTTTTGAAGCGCGCAAGCAAATCGTTGCTGCGTTCGACGCCGCCGGCCTGCTGGTCAGCGTCGACGATCACGCCCTGAAGGTGCCGAAAGGCGATCGTTCCGGCACCATCATCGAGCCGTGGCTGACCGATCAATGGTACGTCTCCACCAAACCGCTGGCCGAGCCCGCGATTGCCGCTGTCGAAGACGGCCGTATCGCGTTCGTGCCCAAGCAATACGAAAACATGTACTTCTCTTGGATGCGCGACATCCAGGACTGGTGCATCAGCCGTCAGCTCTGGTGGGGCCACCGCATTCCAGCCTGGTACGACGAATCCGGCAAGGTCTACGTCGGCCGCGACGAAGCCGAGGTTCGGGCGAAGAACAACCTGGGGCCGGAAGTCGCGCTGCAGCAGGACAATGACGTACTGGACACCTGGTTCAGCTCGGGCCTGTGGACCTTCTCCACGCTCGGCTGGCCGGAAAAGACCAAGGCACTGGAGACCTTCCACTCCACCGACGTACTGGTCACTGGCTTCGACATCATTTTCTTCTGGGTCGCCCGGATGATCATGCTCACCATGCACCTGGTGAAGAACGAGGACGGTACGCCGCAAGTCCCGTTCAAGACCGTCTATGTGCATGGTCTGGTGCGCGACGGCCAAGGCCAGAAGATGTCCAAGTCCAAGGGCAACGTCCTTGACCCGCTGGACATCGTCGACGGTATCGACCTCGAAACGCTGGTAGAGAAACGCACCAGTGGCCTGATGCAGCCGCAGCTGGCGAAGAAGATCGAGAAGCAGACCCGCCAGGAGTTCGCCGACGGCATCGCCAGCTACGGCACCGACGCCCTGCGCTTTACCTTCTGCTCGCTGGCATCCACCGGTCGCGACATCAAGTTCGACATGGGCCGCGTCGAAGGCTATCGCAACTTCTGCAACAAGATCTGGAACGCTGCGCGCTACGTGCTGGACAAAGGCGAAGACTGCGGCCAGAACGGCGAAGCTGTCGAACTGTCGCTGGCTGATCGCTGGATCATCTCGCAATTGCAGCGCACCGAAGCCGAAGTGACCCGCCAACTGGATCAGTTCCGCTTCGACCTCGCCGCCCAGGCGCTGTACGAGTTCATCTGGAACCAGTATTGCGACTGGTATCTGGAGCTGTCCAAGCCTGTGCTGTGGGACGAAACCGCACCGGTCGAACGTCAGCGTGGCACACGCCGTACACTGGTACGCGTGCTCGAAGTCGCGCTGCGCCTTGCGCACCCGTTCATGCCGTTCATCACCGAAGAAATCTGGCAGCGCCTTGCGCCGCTGGCGGGCGCAGAAGGCAAGACCATCATGCTGCAGCCGTGGCCAGTGGCCAATGAAGCACGCATTGATCAGGCTGCCGAAGACGATATCGAATGGCTCAAGGGCCTGATGCTTGCCGTGCGCAACATCCGTGGCGAAATGAACATCGGCCCGGGCAAGCCTCTGCAACTGTTCCTCAAGAATGTGAGTGCCGAGGATCAGCGTCGTTTGAGCGAAAACGATTACCTGCTCAAGAAGCTCGCCAAGCTGGAATCGATGACTGTATTGACCGAGGGTGCAGAAGCGCCACTGTCGGCCACTGCGCTGGTCGGTGACATGGAAGTGCTGGTGCCGATGGCCGGGCTGATCGACAAAGGGGCCGAACTGGCGCGCCTGGACAAGGAAATCCAGCGCCTGCAAGGCGAAGTGCAACGCGTCGGCGGCAAGCTGTCCAACGCCGCCTTCGTCGACAAGGCACCGCCTGAAGTCATCGCCAAGGAACGCGCCAAGCTGACCGAAGCCGAACAGGCGCTGGGCAAGCTGGCCGAGCAACACGCCCGCATCGCCAGCCTGTAAGGTGGCCAGAAAAGCCAGCCCGATTATGGGCTGGCTTTTTGTTATCTGAATTTCTGTACTCGACATCACGGCTGACCATCGACCCCATGACCGATACCCGCAAACCTCCGCGCAAAAAGCCTCAGCGGCCAGCCAAACCTGCTGCGCCGCGTGAAAAGGCCACCTTGCACCCGCGCAATCGTCATCAGGGTCATTACGATTTTCCGAAGCTGATCAAATCCAGCCCCGAGCTGGCAGCGTTCGTGATCCTCAATCCGTATGGCAAGCAAAGCATCGACTTTGCCGATCCGCAGGCGGTGCGGGTGTTCAATCGCGCGCTGCTCAAAGCGTTCTATGGCATCGCCCATTGGGACATTCCTGCCGATTACCTGTGCCCGCCCATTCCAGGGCGTGCGGACTACCTGCACTTCCTCGCCGACTTGCTGGCCGAGGACAATGAAGGCGTGATCCCACGCGGCGCGTCCATCAAGGCGCTGGATATCGGCACCGGAGCCAATTGCATCTACCCGCTGCTGGGGCATAGCGACTATGGCTGGCAGTTCGTTGGCTCGGACATCGACAGCACGGCCATCGCGGCGGCTACCACGATCATCAAAGCCAATGGCCTCAGCAAGGCCATCAGCGTGCGCCAGCAGGGCAATCGCAAGCAGATCCTGCTCGGGTTGCTCGACAGCAGCGAACGCTTCCACGTGAGCCTCTGCAACCCTCCCTTCCATGCTTCGCTGGATGAGGCGCAGCGTGGCAGCCAACGAAAATGGCGCGCACTGGGCAAGGCTGATCCCAAGCGCAAGCTGCCGGTTCTCAACTTCGGCGGGCAATCTCAGGAGCTGTGGTGCGAAGGCGGCGAGATCGGCTTCGTGACCCAATTGATCCAGGAAAGCGCCACATTGCCGGGCCAGGTGGTGTGGTTCAGCACCCTGGTGTCCAAGGCATCCAACCTGCCACCGATCCAGAGCGCCCTGAAAAAAGCCGGCGCGCTTGAAGTGAAGGTAGTCGAGATGGGCCAAGGCCAGAAACAAAGCCGCTTCGTGGCCTGGACCTTCCTTGACAAGGCACAACGCACACCCCACTGATAGGGCTATCGTGCGACGCCGCGTCGGCAGGCCGTAAACTCGACTATCGTGCGACGCTCCGCGTCGCATGCCGTTCTGGACGCTCTGCGTCCTCTCTTGAGTACGCAGTGCGGCACAGATCTGTGACGCGGAGCGTCACGCAAGGCATTCCCACGCTGGAGCGTGAGGAACGATAATCTCAACTATCGTACGACGCTCCGCCGACATGCCTTAATCTCGATTATCGTGCGACGCTCTGCGTCGCATGCCGTTCTGGACGCTCTGCGTCCTCTCTTGAGTATGCAGTGCGGCACAGATCTGTGACGCGGAGCGTCACGCAAGGCGTTCCCACGCTGGAGCGTGAGGAACGATAATCTCAACATCGTACGACGCTCCGCCGACATGCCTTAATCTCGATTATCGTGCGACGCTCTGCGTCGGCAGGCCGTTCTGGACGCTCTGCGTCCTCTCTTGGATGTGCAGTGCGGCACAGATCTGTGACGCGGAGCGTCACGCAAGGCATTCCCACGCTGGAGCGTGAGGAACGATAATCTTAACTACCGTACGACGCTCCGCCGACATGCCTTAACCTCGATTATCGTGCGACGCTCTGCGTCGCATGCCGTTCTGGACGCTCTGCGTCCTCTCTTGAGTGTGCCGTGCGGCACAGATCTGTGATCAGACGCCCACAAAAAAGCCGTGCCCGGTTAACCGGTGCACGGCTTTTTCACAGCAAGCGGTTGCTTACTTGTTGATCGAGTCGGTCAGCACTTTGGCTGGAACGAACTTGATAACTTTCTTGGCAGCGATTTCGATGGCAGCGCCAGTCGAAGGGTTGCGGCCAGTGCGAGCCGGACGCTCTGCAACTTTCAGTTTGCCGATACCTGGCAAAGTGATTTCCACGCCGTTTTCCAATTGGTCGGCAACAATTTGGCCCAATTGCTCAAGAGCATTACGCGCGGTAGTTTTTGGCGCGTCGATAGCTTCAGCGATATCGGCGATCAATTGGTCTTTAGTAAGAGCCATGGTGGTGTTCCTTCCCTATCAAATTCATTTGGATTGCAGAGTGCAACGTCGGCCCGTGGCCAGGCAATGAACCTGGCCACCCGCTAGCAGCCACGATTAATCGCGAAAGTGTAGATACTGAAACCGGGCAATGGTTCGACCTACGTGTGCGCTAACTGCATGCTTGACGCGCTAAGTGCGCAAGACCGCGCAAAACTAGCACAGAGCCGGACAAATATCCGCCTCTACCTATCCTTTTGGTCAGGTTTTAATGCCAATTGCACAAAAAACATCCAGCAAACACGCCCTGCTGGCGAAAACCAGCCTGCCCGGGGCCAAGTGGCGCACGCGTGCGTTACACTTGCCGTCTTGCGCCGAGCTGCACGCTCTTCACCTTTTTCAGCCGAGAAGCCCATGCCGATCCGTCATTGCATCGTCCACCTGATCGATAAAAAACCCGACGGTACGCCCGCTGTTCTCCATGCACGCGACTCCGAACTCGCTGAGTCCCAGGCCATCGAGAACATGCTGGCCGACCTCAACGAGAGCTACAACGCCAAACAAGGCAAGGCATGGGGCCTGTTCCATCCAGAATCCGGCGCACACCCGTTCAGCGGCTGGCTGAAAGAGTATCTGGACGGTGGCAACGACTTCACCGCGTTCTCGCGCACGGCGGTCGAGCATCTGCAGAAGCTGATGGAAGAATCCAATCTTTCCGTCGGTGGCCACGTGCTGTTTGCCCATTATCAGCAAGGCATGACCGACTACCTGGCCATCGCCCTGCTGCACCACAGTGAAGGCGTGGCAGTGAATGCCGAGCTGGACGTCACCCCTTCACGCCACCTGGACCTGGGCCAGTTGCACCTTGCTGCGCGAATCAACCTGTCGGAATGGCAGAACAACAAACAGTCCAAGCAATACATTTCGTTCATCAAGGGCAAGAACGGCAAGAAGGTTTCCGAGTACTTTCGCGACTTCATCGGCTGCCAGGAAGGCGTTGATGGCCCTGGTGAAACACGCACCCTGCTCAAGGCCTTCAGTGACTTTGTCGAAAGTGAAGACCTGCCGGAGGAGTCAGCCCGCGAGAAGACCAAGACCCTGGTCGATTACGCCAGCAGCCAGAGCAAGATGGGCGAGCCGATGGGCCTGGAAGAACTGTCCGAACTGATCGACGAAGATCGTCCGCGCGCGTTTTACGATCACATCCGCAACAAGGATTACGGCCTGTCCCCGGAAATACCGGCGGATAAGCGCACCCTCAACCAGTTCCGCCGTTTCACGGGACGCGCCGAAGGACTGTCGATCAGCTTCGAAGCTCACCTTCTGGGCGACAAGATCGAGTATGACGAAAGCGCAGGCACCCTGATCATCAAGGGGCTGCCGACCCAACTGACCGATCAGTTGAAGCGACGGTAACCGACATGCTGATACGCACTCTCAAGAAGTTCGCGCTGATCATGCTGGTTGTGGTGGTTTATCAGAACTGGGGCAAGATCGAGAACTTCGTCAACCCGCCGCCAGCAAGCGTTGCGCAGAGCTACAGCCAGGCGAAAGTGGTGATGTACGCCACTGACTGGTGTGGCTACTGCAAACAGACGCGGCGCTTTCTCGACAGCAAAGGGATTGCGTATCAGGAGTTCGACATCGAGAAGTCCGAAGAAGGCCGCAAGGCCTACGAAGCACTGGGTGGCAGAGGCATACCGCTGATCGACGTCAACGGCACCTTGATCCGGGGATTCGACCCGGATCAGATACTGGCAGCATTGAAATAGCCTGGAATACCGTGCCAAAGCTCCGCTTCCCAGATCTGTGCCGCATTACACACTCAAGAGAGGACGCAGAGCGTCCAGAACGGCATGCGACGCAGAGCGTCGCACGATAATCGAGATTACGGCATGTCGGCGTGGCTCCGCACGATAGTCGAGATTATCGTTCCTCACGCTCCAGCGTGGGAATGCCTCGGGTGACGCTCCGCGTCACAGATCTTTGCCGCACTGCACACTCAAGAGAGGACGCAGAGCGTCCAGAACGGCGTGCAACGCAGAGCGTCGCACGATAATCGAGATTACGGCATGTCGGCGTGGCGCCGCACGATAGTCGAGATTATGTTCCTCACGCTCCGGCGTGGGAATGCCTTGCGTGACGCTCCGCGTCACAGATCTGTGCCGCATTGCACACTCAAGAGAGGACGCAGAGCGTCCAGAACGGCATGCGACGCAGAGCGTCGCACGATAATCGAGATTACGGCATGCAACACAGAGCTTCGTAACCTTCAGCGCTTCTCGACCCGGAATCCCATTCTCGGGAAGTGCACATGCACGACGCCAGCGCGTTCATCTTCGCGGCGCAGGATCAACTCTTCGCGCCCGGTAAAGATCAGTTCACCCTCAACCGCCTCGACGCCATAGTCGACTGCCGAGACAGCGACCTCGTCGCCCGCCTTGAAGCCATTCGGATCAACAAAGACTTCGTCGGGCAGTGGCGCAGGCGTTGCATTTCTGGCGACTTCAATGGCATCAGCCGAACTCAGGTCGCTGAACGTGCCATGCCCAAACCCCAGAACGCGATCAAGCCAGGCACTGACACCCGGATAATCATCGACAAAGGGCGCAGTCACTGGCGTTTGCTTGAGAAACCACAGCGTATGGGCAACCGAAAAATCGGCAATCGAAGGTACGCCAAACAGAAAATCACCACCGCGCGACAGCTGCAACTCCAGGCGTGACATCAGCGTGGGCCATTGATGCTTGACCTGCTCGACAGGCGGGCGTGAAGCCGTACCACCGTTGAACAGCGTGGAACGGTCAGCAATGAACGCCTTGGCAGCGTCTGGCGGCACTTTGGCAAATCGTACAGCCATAGATTCAGGCTGAAACACCAGGCTCACGGCATGCAGGAACAGCACCGAATCCGCCCAGGCGGCCAGACCGGCAACCGAAAACTCCTGACCTTGCGGATAAAACGCTGGCGAAGCCTTTTCCTGCTCAAGGCGGCGTGCCATCAATGCCGTGTCACAGTAGATATCTGCGCCAGCCTGCAACACGGGCGTCCTGCGATAACCGCCTGTCAGCGCGGTCAGGTCGGGCTTGGGCATGATCGACGGGATAGTCACCGAGCGCCATGTGAGGCCTTTGAAACCCAGCATCAGGCGGGCTTTTTCGGCAAACAGTGACGTGGGGTAATGGTGAAGAATCAACTCGGACATGTTCAGCCTCTGCGCACTCGGGAAGCACACAGCTTAACCCGCAGTACCCTGCCCGCCCACAGACTCAAGCTGATGGCACGACATCACGCTCATGGATCGGGGGTCAGGCGTAACTGGCTGCCAGTGCCTCTTTGGCGCTTTTTCTGAGTTTCTTGATCAGCCGCTCCTGACGCAACGCCTCACCCTTGCTGGGCCACTGTTCGACGTAGACCAGCGCCATTGCCGGGCTGGAAGAGAAAAAGCGCGCGCCCTTGCCGCTCTTGTGCATAGCGAATCGGCGCTGCGGATCATCACTGATGCCACAGTACAGCGAGCCGTTGGCAGCGCGCACCAGATAGACAAACCAGGGTTTGCCGACCGCCTGTTCGGAAGTCGGCGCACTCGCGGTGCTGGCAACCTCAGGCACGGCGATTCTCTGAAAAGGTCTTCAGGCCCTTGAGCGCCTGAGCCCTGACGGCATTGCGTACCAAAGGCGTCCAGCCCAGCAGCAGGCCTTTCAAACCCAGTGCCTGACGCGACCAGCGCCACATATCGAAGTGATCGTGATGCTCGCAGATCTTCCCATCACGAAACATGAAACGGGCCTGAATATCGTTGACCACCGTGCGCCCGGTCTGACTGAACAGATAGGTCGCCACCCAATGCGCAGTGCCCGCGCGGTCATCGGCACGCACCTGATCGAAGACCACCGAGAAATTTTTCGCCCGGGAAGTCAGCATGCGCCACATGTCACCTACCTGAGGCCCACGCAACTCACCAAATGCCGGGTCGCTGAACAGCACGTCCTCGGTGTAACAAGCGCTCATCGCCTCTGCATCGAGTTGCGCGAACGCTTCGTAAAAGCGAGTGATCAGTGCGCTGTTGGCCTGACTTTGTTCCTCGTAGTTCATGCGTGCACATCCCTTGGCGAATTATGCGTGCACGATAAGCGGCGCGGAGAAAAATGGCGAGAGATTGATGGCCTTATACCTTCTCGCTGTTCACCTGCACCTGCAGCGCCCGACCGGCACCCATGCCCGCGATGATGGCACCCAGCCCCAGCACTGCGAAGATCCAGCCAATCGCGTTCCAGCTACCGGTCATGTCGTGAACCACGCCCACGGCAAATGGCCCGGTCGAGGCGATGGTGTAGCCAAAGCCTTGCGCCATGCTCGACAGGTTGGCGGCGACATGTGAGTCGCGCGAGCGCAGGACGATCAAGGCCAGCGCCAGGCTGAACGTGCCGCCCTGCCCGATCCCCAGCAGGATGGCCCAGCCCCACAGTCCGCCGAGCGGAGCGTACAGGCAGCCGAACAGCCCGGTCAGTGTGAGCGACATGACCAGCATGATCGCCAGACGCTGATCCTTGCCGCGTGTGGCCAGATAGGGCACCGCCAGGGCGCTGATGACTTGCGCGATGATCGAGCCGGACAGCAGCAGACCGGCCTGGGTCGGCGTCAGGCCGCGACCGATGAGAATCGAGGGCAGCCAGCCGAAGACAATGTACGACAGCGACGATTGCAGGCCCATATACAGCGTGACCTGCCACGCCAGCGGGTCACGCAACAGACCGCGAACTCGATAGACATCGCGATGTGAGCCATGCATTTCACGTGCTTGTGGAAACCAGAACAGCGCCGCAATCAACGCCGGAATCAGCCAGAAACCCAGACCTATTTGCCAGCTGTCGCCGACGTACTGGCTCAGCGGCACCGTCGAACCGGCTGCAATCGCAGCGCCCAGGCACAGCGCCATGGTGTAGACACCGGTCATGGCCCCGGCCTTGTGCGGGAAATCGCGCTTGACGATACCGGGCAACAATACGCCGATGATCCCGATGCTCGCGCCCGCCAGCAGGCTGCCGGTAAACAGGCCGACTTCGCCGAACAGGCTGCGTACTGCCAGACCCGACGCCAGTGTCAGGAGCACCACCAAAACCACCCGTTCACTGCCAAAACGCCGGGCAAGAATCGGTGCCAATGGCGCGAACAGGCCCAGACACAAAACCGGCAAGGTGGTCAGCAAACCCGCTTCGGCAGCCGACATCCCAAGGCTTGCGGACACCTCGTTAAGCAACGGCGCAACGCTGGATAACGCGGGGCGCAGGTTGAGGGCGACCAGCACCAGCCCCAGCAGCAACAGCCAGGGGCGCTTCAGAACAGGATGGGCTTGATCGGTAATCGGTTGGGGGCTGGATTGAGCCTTGGCAGTCATCGGTTTCTCGGTAATCAGGTATGTCGACCCTTTTCAGGGGGGCGGTATCCTGTTGGAGAATCATCGCGAATACAAGGTTCAGCCAGAATTGCATACAAGATGCATGGCAAATGCAGGCGAAAAAAAACCGGGCGCTTGGCCCGGTTTTCCGTGGAGCAGCTACTGACTCAGTGAATGATCTGACTGAGGAACAGCTTGGTACGATCGCTTTGCGGGTTGTCGAAGAAGTCGTTCGGCGCGGCCTGTTCGACGATTTCGCCTTTGTCCATGAAGATCACCCGGTTCGCCACGGTGCGGGCAAAGCCCATCTCGTGAGTCACGCACAGCATGGTCATGCCTTCTTCTGCCAGGCCAACCATGGTGTCGAGCACTTCCTTGACCATTTCCGGGTCAAGCGCCGAAGTCGGCTCATCGAACAGCATGATTTTCGGCTTCATGCACAAGGCACGGGCAATCGCTACACGCTGCTGCTGACCACCGGAAAGCTGACCCGGAAACTTGTGGGCCTGCTCCGGAATACGCACACGCTCCAGATAATGCATGGCGATTTCTTCGGCTTTCTTTTTCGGCATGTTGCGTACCCACATCGGTGCCAGCGTGCAGTTCTGCAGGATGGTCAGGTGCGGGAACAGGTTGAAATGCTGAAACACCATGCCGACTTCACGGCGGATGGTCTCGATCTGCTTCAGGTCGGAAGTCAGTTCGGTGCCATCAACGATGATACGACCCTGCTGGTGCTCTTCCAGACGGTTGAGGCAACGAATGGTGGTCGATTTGCCCGAGCCCGATGGGCCGCACAGTACGATACGTTCGCCCTGACGCACGTTCAGGTTGATGTCCTTGAGTACATGGAACTGGCCGTACCACTTGTGGACGCCCTCCATGCGGATCATGCCTTCAGCGCCCAGAGGCTTATTGATAACTTCACTCATCACAAAACTCCTAACGCTTGTGGCCTGTGTCCAGCTTACGTTCCAAATGCATGGAATAGCGGGACATACCGAAACAGAAGATCCAGAACACCAGGGCCGCGAAGACATAGCCTTCAGTGGCCATACCCAGCCATGCCGGGTCGGCGGTGGCTTGCTTGACGCTGTTGAGCAGGTCGAACAGGCCGATAATGATCACCAGACTGGTGTCTTTGAACAAGGCAATGAAGGTGTTGACGATGCCGGGAATGACCATCTTCAACGCCTGCGGCAAAATCACCAGCCCCATGCTGCGCCAGTAACCCAGGCCCATGGCCGCGGATGCTTCGTACTGGCCCTTGGGGATGGCCTGCATGCCGCCGCGTACCACTTCGGCGATGTACGCCGACTGGAACAGAATCACGCCGATCAGCGCCCGTAGCAGTTTGTCGAAGTTCATCCCTTCGGGCATGAACAGCGGCAGCATCACCGACGACATGAACAGCACGGTGATCAGCGGCACGCCGCGCCAGAACTCGATGAACGTGACGCACACCACACGCACAGCCGGCATGTTGGAGCGACGGCCGAGCGCCAGCAAAATACCCAGCGGCAAGGCACCGACGATACCCACGGTGGCAATCACCAGGGTCAGCATCAGGCCGCCCCACTGGCTGGTCGGTACGTTGGTCAGACCAAAAGCACCGCCGTGCAGCAGGTAGAAGGCGACAATCGGGTAAATCACCAGAAAGGCAATACCGTAGACAGCCTTGCGCTGAAACTTCGAAATGAACAGCGGCGCAGCACCGACAATCGCCAGGACGGCGGTCAGGTCGACCCGCCAGCGCAGCTCATTGGGGAAGTAGCCGTACATGAACTGGCCGAAGCGCTGCTCGATGAACACCCAGCAGGCGCCCGCCTTGGTGCAGTCTTCCTTGGTCGTGCCGACCCAGTTGGCGTCCAGCAGAGCCCAACTGATGATCGGCGGAACGACCAGATAGATCAGGTAGAGCGAGAACAGGGTCAGCAGGGTGTTGATCCAGCTGGAGAACAGGTTCTGCCGCATCCACGCCATCGGGCCGAACACTTTGCCCGGTGGTGGCATATCAGGTTTGAAAGTATGAGTCGTCATGCGCGTTTCCTCACCGCTCGATCAGCGCAATGCGCTTGTTGTACCAGTTCATCAGCAGGGAAATGCTGATACTGATCGCCAGGTACACACTCATGGTGATGGCAATGACTTCAATGGCCTGTCCGGTCTGGTTGAGCACCGTACCGGCGAACAGGGAAACCATTTCCGGATAACCGATGGCTGCTGCCAGCGAAGAGTTCTTCGCCAGGTTCAGGAACTGACTGGTCAACGGTGGAATGATCACTCGCAGCGCCTGCGGAATGATGACCTTGCGCAGCGTCGGCCCGGGGCGCAGCCCCAGCGAGCGGGCAGCTTCGGTCTGACCGTGACTGACCGACTTGATGCCCGAACGCACGATTTCAGCGATGAACGCCGCCGTGTAGATGGTCAGTGCCAGGGTCAGGGAGATCAGTTCCGGGATCAGCACCCAGCCACCGGTGAAGTTGAAGCCCTTCAGTTGCGGCAGTTCCCAATGCACCGGGCTGCCGAAGACCAGCATGCTCAGGCCCGGGATCACCAGCAATAACGCCAGACCGACCCAGAACTTGTGAAACGGCTGACCAGTGGCTTCGAAGCGCTTGTTGGCCCAGCGCACCATCATCACGATCGCAATCACGGCAACCACGATGCTGATCAGGAACGCCCATGCACCTTCGGCCGGCAACGCTCTGGGCATATTGAGCCCGCGGCTGCTGACGAAGAACATGTCCAGATAACCATGCGCCTGACGCGGACCAGGCAGCGTGAGGAATACGGCGGTGTACCAGAAGAGGATCTGCAGCAGTGGCGGAATGTTGCGGAAGACTTCGACATAAACAGTTGCCAGCTTGCTGATCATCCAGTTCGGAGACAAGCGAGCGACACCAATGACAAAGCCCAGCAAGGTCGCCAGGACAATACCGATGACCGACACCAGCAAGGTATTCAGCAAGCCGATGACGAATACGCGGGCATAACTGTCCGCTTCGCTGTAGTCGATCAGGTGTTGAGCAATACCGAAACCGGCACTGTTCTCAAGAAAACCGAAACCCGAGGTAATACCACGGTGTTGCAAGTTGGTCTGGGTATTGTCGAAGATGAACCAGCCCAACGCGATCACCGCCACGACAGTGATGATCTGAAATAACCACGCGCGCACTTTCGGATCGCTCAGAGAGAGCTTTTGCTTGGGTGCGACGATTTGCTTTTCCATGAAATGCCCCAGGAAAAATCCAACAGAACAACGCCCGACAGGCTGGGAAGCCTGTCGGGCGCCGGGTCAATCAACGAATAGGTGGAGCGTACTGAATGCCGCCGGCATTCCACAGAGCGTTCTGGCCGCGCTTGATTTTCAGCGGGGTACCTTCGCCCAGGTTGCGTTCGAACACTTCGCCGTAGTTACCGACCTGCTTGACGATCTGCACGACCCAGTCTTTCGGCAGCTTGAGGTCCTTGCCGTAAGTACCGTCGGCACCCAGCATACGGGCTACGTCAGGGTTCTTGGTCGACTTGGCTTCAGCTTCAACGTTCTTGGAAGTGATTTTGGCTTCCTCGGCGTTGAGCATGGCGAACAGGGTCCAGCGAACGATCGAGAACCAGTCTTCGTCGCCTTTACGCACGACAGGACCCAGCGGCTCCTTGGAGATCACTTCAGGCAGAACGATGTAATCGTCCGGCTTGGCCAGCTTGCTGCGCTGTGCGTAGAGTTGCGACTGGTCGGAAGTCAGTACGTCGCAACGACCGCCTTCCAGCGACTTGGCGCTTTCGTCGGAGGTGTCGAAGGTGATCGGGGTGTATTTCAGGCCGTTCGAACGGAAGTAGTCGGAGACGTTCAGCTCGGTAGTGGTACCGGCCTGGATGCAGATGGTTGCACCGTCCAGTTCCTTGGCGCTTTTGACGCCCAGCTTGTTGTTTACCAGGAAGCCGATACCGTCGTAGTAAGTTACGCCGGTGAACACCAGGCCCATGCCCGCATCACGGGAGCTGGTCCAGGTGGTGTTACGCGAAAGGATGTCGATCTCGCCGGATTGCAGTGCAGTGAAGCGCTCCTTGGCGTTCAACTGGCTGAACTTGACCTTGGTGGCGTCGCCGAATACTGCGGCGGCTACTGCGCGGCAGACATCAGCGTCAATACCGGTGATCTTGCCGGTGGAGTCCGGAACGGAGAACCCTGGCAGGCCATCGCTGACGCCGCACTGAACAAAACCTTTCTTCTGAATAGCGTCAAGGGTGGCACCGGCGTTGGCAGCCCCGGTTACACCAAATGCGGCCAGGGCGGTGACGACAGCCAGGGTGGATTTCAACATCTTCATTCAAAAACCTCCAGTTTGCTCTTTGTTGTGTAGGTGTTTAAGTCGCGTCGCACCTTTGTGAGGCGCTAATGACCCGTGCTGGCTTATTTTTGGGTCATGCAACGCTGGGCCTGAATCACGAATCGTCTGCGGGATCATCCCGTCATTCGTCTTCATCATTCAGAATCGGCCCCGTGGACTGAAACCCCATGATTTTCCCGGACCAGAGCGGTACAGGTTGAATCGTGCCGCGAATCCTGACGCATGGACTCCCGAGCTGCTTTTCGATCGCTATAAGTAATAGCCTTATAGTGTTACCGAACGATGAGAGCGCCTCGACTCCAGTCCTGCTGTAGCAAAGCCCGTACCAGCATGCTGGCTATGTCGAATTAGCGACAGGTCAAGACAAAAACTTGTAATCTTGCGACATCTTCTTTCATTTTTAATCTAACCGCGCACCCTATTAATGCGCTCTAAATGAGCCAGCGCACACAAATGGAGCAGACATGAGCGAACCTTTGATCATCCAACCTTCAGGCACAGCGGATGCCTGCGTTATCTGGCTGCACGGGTTGGGCGCCGACCGCTATGATTTTCTTCCGGTCGCCGAGATGCTGCAGGAGTCGCTGACGACCACACGTTTCGTCCTGCCTCAGGCACCGACACGCGCCGTAACGGTCAATGGCGGCTATGAAATGCCAAGCTGGTACGACATCAAGGCCATGAGTTCCGAGGCCCGCGCCATTGATCACGATCAGATGGAAGCCTCGGCACAGAAGGTGCTGGACCTGATCGAGCAACAACGCGACAGCGGCATCGACCCGTCACGGATATTTCTGGCAGGCTTTTCCCAGGGCGGCGCGGTGGTGTTACACGCAGGCTATAGACGCTGGCAGGGTCCGCTGGGCGGTGTACTCGCGCTGTCCACTTATGCCCCGACATTCAGCAATGAGATGACACTTTCAGCCAGCCAACAGCGCATTCCTGCCTACTGCCTGCATGGCCAGCATGACGAAGTGGTACACAACCCCATGGGCCGGACGGTGTACGAGCACCTCAAGGCTCAGGGTGTAACCGCGCAATGGCAAGAGTACCCAATGGGGCATCAAGTGTTACCGGAGGAAATCCGTGACATCGGCGTCTGGCTGGCTGACAAGCTGCGCTGAAGCGCCCTGGGCCCGCCTGCAACTGACCGCTTTTGTAGCTCGCCACGGATGGCACTACGCCGAGCACGGTTCTTGCTTTACACTGCTCGGCGTACATTCCTTAACCAATTGATGAGATGACCGTGCTCAAAGCACTTAAAAAGATGTTCGGTAAAAGTGAGGCTGAGCAGCGCGCGCCTGGTCCGACAGCCTTTATTCCCGCCTCCCCCGCTGCCGCAGGCGACACACCGGATCATGCCCAGACTCAGCTTTCGGACACCGTCAACGAGCCCTCCAAAGCCAGAGCACCGCGCACCGACAAGCCAAGAGCCGAGCGCCCGCGTCGTGAGCGCGTGGCAAAACCGCCTGCGCCAGCATGGAAACTCGAAGATTTCATCGTCGAACCGCAGGAAGGCAAGACCCGCTTCCACGATTTCAACCTTGCGCCTGAACTGATGCACGCGATTCAGGACCTTGGTTTCCCCTACTGCACACCGATTCAAGCGGGCGTGCTGGGCTTCACGCTCAAAGGCAAGGACGCGATCGGTCGCGCCCAGACCGGTACCGGCAAGACCGCTGCGTTCCTGATCTCGATCATCGAGCAACTGACCCAGACGCCACCGCCAGCCGAACGCTACATGGGTGAGCCCCGCGCGCTGATCATTGCGCCCACTCGCGAACTGGTGGTGCAGATCGCCAAGGACGCCGCCGACCTGACCAAATACACCAACCTGAACGTCATGACGTTCGTCGGTGGCATGGATTTCGACAAGCAGCTCAAACAACTTGAAGCACGGCACTGCGATATTCTGGTGGCCACGCCTGGCCGCCTGCTGGACTTCAACCAGCGAGGCGAAGTGCATCTGGACATGGTCGAAGTGATGGTTCTGGACGAAGCCGACCGCATGCTCGATATGGGTTTCATCCCGCAGGTGCGTCAGATCATTCGCCAAACCCCGCACAAGGGTGAACGCCAGACGCTGCTGTTCTCCGCGACCTTCACCGAAGACGTGATGAACCTCGCCAAACAGTGGACGACGGACCCTTCCATCGTCGAAATCGAATCGTTGAACGTCGCCAGTGACAACGTCGACCAGCATATCTATGCCGTTGCCGGTGCCGACAAGTACAAGCTGCTCTACAACCTGGTCACCGACAACGGTTGGGAACGGGTGATGGTCTTTGCCAACCGCAAGGACGAGGTGCGACGCATCGAAGAGCGCTTGGTACGCGACGGTGTCAATGCCGCGCAACTGTCGGGCGATGTGCCGCAGCACAAGCGCATCAAGACCCTTGAAGGCTTCCGCGAAGGCAAGATCCGCGTACTGGTCGCCACCGATGTGGCCGGTCGTGGTATCCACATTGACGGCATCAGCCACGTGATCAACTTCACCCTGCCAGAGGTACCGGACGACTACGTGCACCGCATCGGCCGTACCGGTCGCGCAGGTGCCGATGGCGTCTCCATCAGCTTCGCTGGCGAAGACGACTCCTACCAGTTGCCCGCCATCGAAGAGAAGCTGGGTCGCAAGATCAGCTGTGAAACACCACCGACTCACCTGCTCAGAGCAGTAGTGCGGCAAACGACCTGATACATGTGGCCAACAAAAAAGCGCAGCCCTTACGGGGCTGCGCTTTTTTTGTGCCTGCCGGAAATCAGCAGCGTGAGAATCAGTCAGTACCGTACTTCGGCGAACGTGGACCATAAAGCAGGCCCGCCGGCCGACCAGCAGTGAGCAGTCGGTTGCTGGCTATCCCGGCGATGGGATGACCGGCATCGGTCGAACTGTTGATGATCTGCTTGACCGCCGCGGTAATCAGCATACCCACCAGACCGCCACCGCTATTGTTGCCGCCCTCTTCACTGGACGCCGACGCGGTACCCGTCCACAGCGCAGTACCGGTGCGCAGATCAACCAGCTTTGCCGTGACCGTCACGACGGTCTGGCTATTGATGACCACGTAACTGGTGCCGTATTGCTTGACCGTGATGTACATCGCGGCGTCGGCTCCGAAGATCTCACGCAGCTTGGCGGGCGATGTCGCCTGAATATCATTGGCGTTGGTCAGGCCGTTATTGCGAAACGTCTCGTCAACCAGCGCCACTGGCAACACGTAGTAGCCCGACTCGGCCAGCGGGTAGGTCACCTGCGAGAAGGTGCTGTACGTCGCCTTGACGTCAGGCGATTCGTTGACCGGCGGCAGTACCAGAATCGAACGCGGTTTGCTTTCCTTGAAGGCCGAGTAGTCCACCGTCGGCGGGGTAACACAACCCGACAGCAGGGCAACGGCAAACAGGCTTACAGCAACTTTCAGATGAGCGAGGTTCATTTGACGACTCCTGCGTGGGCGTTCTTGAGCAGGAAGTCCATATAAGTGGCCGACTCGGGAAACAGTGCCTTTTCCGTGCGCAACTCCTGAACCATCTGGTCATCCTTGCCAATGCTGCCGTATAGCATGCCCAACTGAGCATGGTAGCCCGGTGGCGGCGTCGCGTTGGTAGAGCGGATTTTCTGCAGGTCTTCTTCGAGCTTGGCGACCTGGGCTTCCTTGGACTCGCCTTTGAAATACTCGTACACCTCAGGCTGGTAACTGCCCCACTGGTACAAGGTTTTCGGCTGTTGGACACAGCCCGTCAGGCACGCGCCGGCGACTAAAAGCATTGCGACACTGCGCAACGAAACATTAAAACGATTCATGAACACCACAAATTCCCTTTTGAAATATCAGTTGGCAGTCGGTTTCCAGGCACCGCTGTCGAGCGCACGCACCATGTTGTTGACGGCTTCGCGCATGGCCAGGTCCAGAACCTTGCCGTTGAGTGTCGAGTCATAACTGGCGGTGCCGCCAAAGCCGACGACTTCACGGTTGGAAAGCTCGAACTCGCCTGCGCCCTGAGTCGAGTACACCACTTCCGAGGTGCTGATATTGACGATGTTCAACGCGACTTTCGCGTAGGCAATCTGGGATTTGCCGCGGCCCAGCAGGCCGAACAGTTGCTGATCGCCGACTTCCTTGCGACCGAACTCCGTCACGTCACCGGTCACTACGTAGTCAGCACCTTTCAAGCGCTGAGCGGTAGATTTAATAGCGGCTTCCTGCTTGATCTCCTCCATGTTGTCGCGATCCAGCACATTGAACCGGTTGGTTTGCTGCATGTGGGTGATCAGGATGGTCTTGGCTTGACCGCCAAGACGATCGACGCCATCGGAAAAGATCCCGCGCATATAGCTGGAGCGGTTATCGAACTTGCCGACCGCAACCGGATAGCGCACACCGGCATAGGCAACTCCAGCACTTTCAACCTTTGTCACAGGCAGCGCCCGCGAGCTTTCCGTTGCACAACCAGCAACCAGCAATAAAGCCGCTGTCGTCATCCCTGAAACCAAAAACTGCTGAAGTTTCTTCACATTCTGCTCCGAGCGTTTACGAAAAACTGTCCGCAACGTGGCTCGCAAAACGCGATCACGTTCGGACAGTTATTGAATAGGATTGGGCAAAGCCAATAGGCCGCTTCTTCGCGGCCGCGCATGATAGCCCGAAGCCATCTTTCTGTACCGAGAAAGATGCAAATAGACGATATAAAAAGCGGAAGGTCAGACGTTCAGGCAAAAAAGATGGGCACAACGACCAACGACTACCAGCGCCGGGCTGCTGCCTGATCGCTATCGCGGCCTTCAACCCACTGCGGTCCCTCGGAAGTCTTTTCCTTCTTCCAGAACGGCGCGCGGGTCTTGAGGTAGTCCATGACGAAATCGCAGGCTTCGAACGCTGCCTGCCGGTGAGCGCTGGCAACGCCCACGAATACTATCGGCTCGCCGGGCTCCAGCGCTCCCACCCGATGCAGCACATCGACACGCAGCAACGGCCAGCGCTGTTCGGCCTCGGCAACGATTTTTGCCAGTGCCTTTTCGGTCATGCCCGGGTAGTGCTCCAGAAACATGCCGGACACTTCACGCCCTTCGTTGAAATCCCGCACATAGCCGACAAAACTGACCACCGCGCCGATGCCGAGGTTGGCAGCATGCAGCGCGTTGACTTCAGTGCCGGGGTCGAACGCCGCAGCCTGAACACGAATGGTCATGTTCAGCCTCCGGTCACGGGCGGAAAGAACGCGACTTCATCACCATCAGACAGCGGCTCGGTCGGCTTGCAAAGCTCCTGGTTGCGGGCACACATCAGGTTCTGCTCGGCAAGGACCTGCCAGGCCTCGCCACGCTGCAACAGCGTTTGGCGCAGTGCGTCCAGCGTGTCGAACGTGCCTTCGACAGACTCGCTGTCCAGGCCAAGGACTTCACGGTAACGGGCAAAATACTGAACCTGTACCTTCATGACGAGACCTGTGCCTGATCGGCAATGAAGTGACCGCTCTTGCCGCCGAGCTTTTCCAGCAGCCGAACCGACTCGATGACCATGCCGCGATCAACCGCCTTGCACATATCGTAAATAGTCAGCGCCGCAACGCTGGCGGCAGTCAGGGCTTCCATTTCCACACCGGTCTGCCCGGCCAGCTTGCAGCTCGCAGTAATACGCACCGCATCATCGCCGTCAGCGGCGAGGTGAACCTTGATGCTGGTGAGCATCAATGGATGGCAGAGCGGGATCAGATCACTGGTTTTCTTTGCCGCCTGAATACCGGCGATACGCGCGACAGCAAATACATCCCCCTTGGGATGACCGCCGCTGACAATCATTTGCAGCGTGGTGGGCAGCATGCGTACCACTGCTTCGGCCACCGCCTCACGGGACGTCACGGCTTTATCCGTGACATCGACCATATTGGCGCGACCCTGGGAATCGAGATGAGTGAGCACAACGTTACTCCTTGGCAGAAGCAAGAAGTGTAGAGGGAGTGGCAGTTACACGCTACAAGCCGTGAGCTGCAAGCAAGGAACCCACTCACACATGGGCTCCCCGCATGCATCTGATTTACAAATGACTCTCCGCGTATTCGGCCAGTATCGAGCGTGGCACGCCTTGCAGGGTGATGTGCACGCCGTTCGGGAAGTCCTTGAAGCGCTCCGTCAGGTAGGTCAGCCCGGAACTGGTGGCTGACAGGTAAGGGGTGTCGATCTGCGCCAGGTTGCCCAGGCAGACCACTTTGGAACCGGCACCGGCACGGGTGATGATGGTCTTCATCTGGTGCGGGGTCAGGTTCTGGCATTCATCGATCAGGATCAGGCTTTGCTGGAAGCTGCGACCTCGAATGTAGTTGAGGGATTTGAACTGCAACGGCACCTTGCTGAGGATGTAGTCGACACTGCCATGAGTGTTTTCATCATCCATGTGCAGGGCTTCAAGGTTGTCGGTGATCGCGCCGAGCCAAGGCTCCATCTTTTCCGCCTCGGTGCCGGGCAGGAAGCCAATCTCCTGATCCAGGCCCTGAACACTGCGGGTAGCGATGATGCGCCGGTAGCGCTTGGTGACCATGGTCTGCTCGATGGCAGCGGCCAACGCCAGAATGGTTTTACCCGAACCCGCGGCACCGGACAGGTTGACCAGGTGAATATCCGGGTCAAGCAGTGCGAACAACGCCAGCCCCTGATAGATATCACGCGGTTTCAGGCCCCAGGCTTCCTGATGCAGCAGTGGCTCCTGATGCATGTCCAGAATCAGCAGTTCGTCGTTCTTGACGCCCTTGATCCAGCCTACGAAGCCCTGTTCATCGACAATAAACTCGTTGATATGAACCGCAGGCAGCATTTCATTGAGCTGTACGCGGTGCCAGGTACGGCCACGCTCCTGACGGGTGTCGACCTTGTTGACGCGGTCCCAGAACGAACCGGTCATGTCGTGGTAGCCACGCGATAACAGCGAAACGTCGTCGACCAGCTGGTCGGTGCTGTAATCCTCGGCCGCAATGCCACAGGCGCGGGCCTTGAGGCGCATGTTGATGTCTTTGGTCACCAGCACAACGCTCAAGTCCTTGTTGCGCGCATGCAGGTCGATCAATTGGTTGATGATGATGTTGTCGTTGAGGTGTTCGGGGAGCAGGCTGTTGGGTTCCTCGCGTTTGCTCATCAAAATCGACAGAAAACCTTTGAAAACACCGGTCCCGCGGTCGATCGGCACGCCCTTTTCAACTTCTTCAGGGTTAGCCTCGCCGAGGGTCTTGTCGATCAGGCGGATGGCCTGGCGGCACTCGGCAGCAACCGAATGTTTACCGGCCTTGAGTTTGTCCAGTTCCTCCAGAACCGTCATGGGGATGGCGACGTGGTGTTCTTCGAAATTCAGCAGTGCGTTTGGGTCATGAATCAATACGTTGGTATCGAGCACGTAAAGGATTGGCTGGTTAGTGGAAGGGGTGCGTCCGTGGTCATCCATACTCGCTCACCTTTGTAGAAGCCGGGCGACGCAGAACCACGACAGTACTGCGCCACGAAAAGGCCGCCGGATTCTTCCCTTCAGGCAGGGGAGAAATGTCGCTCAAGGTGGGTCTTGGAAGACGCCACCTGTGTTGCAGGTTTCGGCGGTCTGTATTCGTAATACAGCAAAAGGGATGACAGAAAAAAGCTCTTTGACAGTTTTTTGAAGTTTATTTCACAGCCTGACGAATAGAGCTTGGCGGACGTACACAGCACGTTTAAAGTCGGAAGTCCACCCACGCCGAATCTGCCTTCATTCCCCCTCGGGCGCAGCCTCTTCACTGCTCTGCGGCCCTTGTTCTACGGGGCTTTCAGAGATATTCCGGCAATCGTCCCAGATCAACTCGCTTTGCGCGGTATTGGCCAGCAGCAACGGCAGTGCGGACTGCGCCTTGTTGGCCACGTCGTGGAAGACCACCGTGCCCTTGCGCCAGAGCAGCATGAGGGTCAGCACGCGGTCGCCCACCTGCTCTGCCGAAAGCCGCCCGGTGTTGTCATCGGCGTCGATGTTCCACAATGACACGCGTAAATGCTCGGCGCGGAAGAAGTCTCCGCTATCGGCCCGCCGATGGCCGTAAGGCGGGCGAAACAGCGGCACGAAATTATCCGGCAGCACACGCTGAACCAGTGCCGCACTGCGTTGCACTGAATCCTGCCAGTCCAGCCACTGGCTATGCGAACGATACTCCCACCCTTGAATGCCCACGCACTGCTGGCGATACAGCGCCTGCAAGCTTGTGGTCGATGTGCTGTCGAGGCGCTCCTGAAGGCTCTTGCCCAGCACAAAGAAGGTGGCGGTCATCTTCTGCTGACGCATGAAGTCGGCCAACCAGTCGGTTCCGCCATCGACCGGGCTCGGGCCGCTTTCGAAATTGAGCATGAAGGTGCGGTCCGGCATCTCGTCGCCACTCATCTCATCAGAGTTGTAGCGCTCGATCTCGCTGCTGGTCTGCGGGAACAAGGCAGCCATGAATAGCAGCTCGTTCAAATAACGCTGATGGAACACGGCGCCGGGTCTGGCCCAGTTGGCGTAGAACGAGTCGTTCGACACCTGAAACTCTTCAGCGCGCTGACGTAACTGGTCCATGTCCTCGACCAGCACGCAAAAGTTGGCATCCTGCTCGCAGCTCTTTTGGGCATTCTGATAGTTTTCCAGCAAGCGCAGCCACAGACGATGGCGGACCACGTTCAACGAAGGCACGTTGACGAAGCGCAGGCCGAGGCGCTGCTTGAGCCCTTCCTCGTCCAGCTTCTCGCTGAGGTACAGTTCGTGGGCAAAGGCAAGGATTTCCGCGCGCGACGCGACGTCGAACAACCCCGGCGTTTCAAGGCGCTCAGGCCACACACTGCGGTCTATGGTGGCAGTGACCGGCACTGCCGCCTGCGCCTGGAGCCAGAACAGACCTGCACACACTGCTAAAACAATACGCAAACCCGATGCCCTCTCGATCAACCGTTAACATCATGACCAACGCGCCACTATAGCTGATATGAGCCTGGCTTCTTATGTCGGTGCGCATACAAAGCCGCACGACATGCTGGCGTGACAAACACGCCGAATTCTATCGTTACCATAGCTGGAGTCATGAGCCATCAGCCCCTAGAATCCCCGGACGATCAAAGGAGACGACTTCATGCTGATGGTGATTTCCCCGGCAAAAACCCTCGATTTCGAGACCCCGCCCACTACCGGACGCTTCACTCAGCCGCAGTATCTGGATCATTCTCAGGAGCTGATCACCCAACTGCGTGAACTGACGCCGGCGCAGATCAGCGAACTTATGCACCTGTCCGACAAGCTTGCCGGGCTGAACGCGGCACGCTTCGGCAGCTGGAACCCGGCCTTTACACTCGACAATGCCAAGCAGGCGCTGCTGGCCTTCAAAGGCGATGTGTATACCGGCCTGCAGGCCGAAACACTGAGCGACGCGCAGCTCGACTACGCCCAGGATCACCTGCGCATGCTGTCCGGCCTCTATGGGCTGTTGCGCCCGCTGGACCTGATGCAGCCGTATCGCCTGGAAATGGGCACGCGACTGGCCAACGCTCGTGGCAAGGATCTCTACGCGTTCTGGGGCACGCAGATCAGCGAATGGTTGAATGAAGCGCTGGCAGCTCAGGGCGACGACCTGCTGCTCAATCTTGCATCTACCGAGTACTTCTCTGCGGTCAAACGTTCAGCGCTCAACGCCCGGATCATTGACACCGAGTTCAAGGACTTCAAGAACGGGCAGTACAAGATCATCAGCTTCTATGCCAAGAAAGCGCGCGGCATGATGAGCCGTTTCGTCATTGAGGAACGTATCAACAGCCCCGAGGCGTTACAGGCGTTCGATGTTCAGGGCTATCGTTATAACCGTGAGCAGTCGACGCCCGACAAGTTGGTGTTTTTGCGCAACGTCACAGAAGACTAGATACTGTAACCGTCGTGTAACGCATGGTTGTTACACGACCTGTCCTACGATCCAACAGCAAATGCCAACATCGTGACGCCAGATAAACGTCAACTTTTCGACGGCACACTCCCGCCTGATTTTTTCATGAAAAAAAATCCATTTTTTTACGTAGTGGCTTTTTAGCTTTTTACCGTAATGGCACTTCAATACCTACCCCGCTGTAATCCCCGCAAACTAAGGCTTTTAAGAAAAAAGCCATCATCGCGATACTGCCCCCGTCACAAACTGGATACACCAAAATCTGCAAATCAGGACGAGCGGCCCGGAACTAAATGGGAATTCCTACGCTCCTACATCCCGTAACAATTCTGGGCTGACGTGTAAGAGATCACTTACAGGTCGACCGGAAAAACGGGAAGTTACCGACAGGGAAGCCAGGTTCACACAACACTGGCGTCAGGTATCAGAACTAAACTCACATCACTAGTTGATGTTGTAGACAGGCGAAGCGCCAAACAGGTGTGATGCGCAGGATTCGACAAGGTCTGCCAAGGCTCTAGCCAGAGGCTTTCCGAACGAGGTCCGCCGTCGATCGTCAAACAGGAGTGGTTTACTGCATCCAAGGAGAGCAGGGCCCTGCCCACCGGACAGGTCACTTGCCGCTTGTACTTAGTGTCATTTGAGTTCGCCTCACCTATTTGGGCACTCACTCATTAAATATGCCTGCGTTAGTTCTACGGCGTTGTTAGCCGTAACGGATAGCGCGTGACATCTGCTGGCCAAAATTAATATCCAGCCAATTTATGGCGTGAAAAATCGAGGAGAATACGATGCGTATCAGCATATTTGGTTTGGGTTATGTCGGTGCAGTCTGTGCCGGTTGCCTGTCTGCCCGCGGTCACGATGTAGTTGGTGTGGATATTTCCAGCACCAAGATCGATCTGATCAACAACGGCAAATCACCTATCGTTGAACCGGGTCTGGAAGAGCTGCTGCAGAAAGGTATCAGTACCGGAAAACTGCGCGGCACTACCGACTTCGCCGAAGCCATTCGCGCCACTGACCTGTCGATGATCTGTGTCGGTACGCCGAGCAAGAAGAACGGCGATCTGGAACTCGATTACATCGAGTCGGTGTGCCGCGAAATTGGTTATGTCCTGCGTGACAAAGCCACCCGCCACACCATCGTTGTTCGCAGTACTGTATTGCCAGGCACGGTTGCCAACGTGGTCATCCCGATTCTGGAAGACTGCTCCGGCAAGAAAGCCGGTGTTGATTTCGGTGTTGCCGTCAACCCTGAGTTCCTGCGCGAAAGTACCGCAATCAAGGACTACGACCTGCCGCCAATGACCGTGATCGGCGAGTTCGATAAAGCCTCGGGCGACGTGCTGCAATCGCTGTACGAAGAACTCGACGCACCGATCATCCGCAAGGACATCGCCGTTGCCGAAATGATCAAGTACACCTGCAACGTGTGGCACGCCACCAAGGTTACTTTCGCCAACGAAATCGGCAACATTGCCAAGGCCGTCGGCGTCGATGGTCGTGAAGTGATGGACGTGGTCTGCCAGGACAAGGCGCTGAACCTGTCCCAGTACTACATGCGCCCAGGCTTCGCATTCGGCGGCTCCTGCCTGCCAAAAGACGTTCGCGCCCTGACCTACCGCGCCAGCAGCCTGGATGTCGAAGCGCCGTTGCTCAACTCGTTGATGCGCAGCAACACCTCGCAAGTGCAGAACGCTTTCGACATGGTTGCCAGCTACGACACCCGCAAGGTTGCACTGTTGGGCCTGAGCTTCAAGGCCGGTACTGACGACCTGCGCGAAAGCCCGCTGGTAGAACTGGCCGAAATGCTGATCGGCAAGGGCTTCGACCTGAGCATCTTCGACAGCAACGTCGAATATGCACGCGTTCACGGTGCCAACAAGGACTACATCGAATCCAAGATTCCGCACGTATCGTCGCTGCTGAATTCGGACTTCGATCAGGTCATCAACGACTCTGACGTGATCATCCTTGGCAACCGCGATGAGCGTTTCCGCGCCCTCGCCAACAAGACTCCCGAAGGCAAGCGCGTCATCGATCTGGTGGGTTTCATGACCAACGCCACCAGCGAAGACGGTCGCGCCGAAGGTATCTGCTGGTAAATCAGCCGCAAGCCACAAGCGCCAGGCTCCAGGCCACAGGCTCAATCAATGTGCTTGCAGCCTGGGGCTTGAGGCTCGCAACTGACTTAGGGATACGATTATGCAGAGGCTCAAGCACGGCCTGTTACAGGCCGCAGGTTGGCTGTTCTATTTAAGTTTACTCATGGGCCTTGCCGCGGCATTGCCTACCAGTATCTTCGACTCACAGTCGAAGAACTTTATATTCCTGATTGGCGCCGTTGGTATCTGGCGCTACTCGATGGGAATCACGCACTTCGTACGCGGGATGATTTTCCTGTACATCGTCTACCCGCACTTGCGCCGCAAGGTTCGCAAGCTGGGCAGTGCAGCAGACCCGTCCCATGTGTTTCTGATGGTCACCAGTTTCCGCATCGACGCGCTGACGACCGCACAGGTCTACAACTCGGTTATCCGCGAAGCCATCGACTGCGGCCTGCCGACGACTATCGTCTGCTCGTTGGTGGAAATGTCCGATGAGCTGCTGGTCAAGAGCATGTGGGCGAAGTTCAACCCGCCGGAGCGCGTCAAGCTGGACTTCGTACGCATTCCGGGCACCGGCAAGCGCGATGGTCTGGCCTATGGCTTCCGCGCCATCTCGCGTCACTTGCCTGACAGCCGTGCCGTGGTTGCAGTGATCGACGGCGACACCGTGCTCAACGAAGGTGTGGTCGCCAAGACCGTGCCGTGGTTCCAGCTTTTCGACAATGTCGGCGGCCTGACCACCAACGAGTTCTGCGAAGTACGTGGCGGCTACATCATGAGCGAGTGGCACAAGCTGCGTTTCGCTCAGCGTCACATCAACATGTGCTCGATGGCCCTGTCCAAACGCGTATTGACCATGACCGGTCGCATGTCGGTGTTCCGCGCAACCGTGGTAACCGACCCCGAGTTCATTGCCGACGTGGAAAGCGACTCGCTCAATCACTGGCGTCTGGGCACCTTCCGCTTCCTGACCGGCGACGACAAGTCCAGCTGGTTCAGCCTGATGCGCCTGGGGTACGACACGTTCTACGTGCCGGACGCAGCGATCAACACCGTGGAACACCCGCCCGAAAAGAGCTTCCTGAAGGCCAGCCGCAAGCTTATGTATCGCTGGTACGGCAATAACCTGCGTCAGAACTCGCGTGCATTGGGTCTGGGCGTACGTCGCCTGGGGATTTTCACCAGCATCGTACTGTTCGACCAGCGGGTGTCGATGTGGACCTCCATCCTCGGTCTGACCGTCGCCCTGATCGCCAGCTTCAAGTATGGCGGCGCGTTCCTGTTGATGTATCTGCTGTGGATCGGCATGACCCGTCTGATCCTCACCCTGCTGCTGTCCCTCTCGGGACACAGAATCGGGCCTGCCTACCCGATCATTCTCTATTACAACCAGATCGTCGGCGCGCTGATGAAGATCTATGTCTTCTTCCGGCTGGACCGCCAGTCCTGGACACGCCAGGACACCAAACTGAGCCGCGACATGGCCAGCTTTCAAGGCTGGTTCAACACGTGGTCGTCCCGAACCATGACTTTCTCGGCTGGCACCATCTTCGTCGCTGTGCTGTTGACGATGGTTTGACCGGGCCAACGGATTAATCGCTTAAGTAGGAAAATTAGCCATGAATACAGCCGTGAATGCGAACGTCGTACATGAATCCGAAGCCCAGCGCCAACACGCGCGGATCAAGATCCCTGCCAAGCTGCGCCTGCTGAATGATCAGCCCAACGCGCCACTGGTACGTATCGAAGACCTGTCGGCCGGTGGCCTGAGCTTCGTTGCTCCGTCCGGGCAGAAATTCAGCGAAGGGCAGATCGTCAAGGGACGCCTGCAATTCATCATCGACAACCTTGGCCTGGCCATGGACGTCGATCTGCAGGTGCGCTCGATCGACAACGCCAGCAACCGCATCGGTTGCCAGTTCCAGAATCTGGAACCTCAGGACATCGCTACCCTGCGCCACCTGATCACCTCGCACCTGTCCGGCGAAGTCGTCACCCTGGGCGAAGTGCTGGCCACGCTGCAGCGCGACAACTTCACCAAGGCACGCAAGGTCAAGGGCAAGGACAGCGGCATGAGCGCCATGGGTCGCCTGCGCGCCGTGACCTTCAGCCTGGGCGTGTTCATTGTCGGTCTGGCCGCTTTCGGCTTCATCTTCAAGACAATCTACGGCCTGTACTTCGTCAGCCATGCATCGGCCGGTCTGGTCACCATTCCAAGCATGGACGTGACCATGCCACGTGAAGGTACCGTACAAAGCCTGGTCGCCCAGAATGGCGAAGCCGCCAAAGGCGCGCCACTGGCAACCTTCAACACCAGCATGCTGGAAATGCTCAAAGGCAGCCTGACCGGTGAAGACCTGCAGCCCGCCAAGATCGAAGAGCTGTATGGCAAGCAGATGAGCGGCACAATGACTAGCCCGTGCGATTGCGTCGTGGCTCGCCAACTGGTTGCCGACGGTCAGTTCGCGTCCAAGGGTCAGGTGATCTTCCAACTGGTGCCACGCAACGCGCCGGCCACTGTTGAAGCTCGCTTCACCTATCGCCAGTTCAACGACGTCAAGCCAGGCACACGTGTCAGCTTCCAGATCGCTGGCGAAGACAAACTGCGCACTGGTCAGATCGTCAGCAGCACCAACCTCAGCGACGCCGACCTGTCCACTGACATCCGCGTGCAGATCAAGCCTGACGAAAGCCTGAGCAGCTCGCTTGCCGGTCGCCCTGTCGAAGTGGTCAGCGATCGCGGCCCGTCCGTGAACTGGCTGATCGATAAAGCAATGGCTGCGGGTCTGTAACCATGAACAGCCCACTACGACGCCTGTCGACCCCCACGCTACTGAGCCTCGCCGTCGCGCTCGGCCTGAGCGGCTGTGCCGGCCTGCCTGATCAACGCCTTGCCAATGAAGCCCTGAAAAACGGCGACACTGCATTGGCGGAGCAGAACTATCGGCAGCTGGCGGACCTGGGCTACAGCGACGCGCAAGTCGGCCTTGCTGATATTCAGGTCGCGACTCGCGACCCGGCTCAGCTCAAGCAGGCCGAGGCTACCTACCGCGCTGCCGCGCAGACCTCCCCTCGGGCGCAGTCGCGCCTGGGCCGTCTGCTGGCTGCCAAGCCCGACGCTACCGAAGCCGAACATCGCGAAGCCGAAGGCCTGCTGAAAAAGGCCTTCGCCAATGGCGAATCCGGCACTCTGATCCCGCTGGCGATGCTGTATCTGCAATACCCGCACACCTTCCCTGAAGTGAATGCGCAACAGAAGATCAGTGAGTGGCGCGCTGCCGGTTATCCGGAGGCAGGTCTGGCTCAGGTGCTGCTGTATCGCACGCAAGGCACTTATGCTCAACACCTCGATGAGGTCGAGAGCATCTGCAAACAGGCACTGTCAGCCACGGATATCTGCTACGTCGAGCTGGCTACTGTCTACCAGACACGCGGCCAGGCCGAGCAGCGCACGGCCTTGATCGAAAAGCTCAAGAGCGACTACGCCGCTGGCCGCGTCAATGCTCAACGAGTGGACAGCGTCGCGCGCGTGCTGGGTGACTCCACCATCGGTACGCCAGACGAAAAGACCGCTCAGCAATTGCTGGAAAGCGTTGCGCCTGGCTACCCGGTCTCGTGGGTCACGCTGGCCAAACTGCTTTACGACTTCCCCGAACTGGGCGACGTCAACAAGATGATGGAATACCTGAACAACGGCCGCGCGGCCGATCAGCCTCGCGCCGAGCTGCTGCTTGGACGCCTGTACTACGAAGGCAAATGGGTCACGCCCGATGCCTTCAAGGCCGAGGAGCACCTGAAGAAAGCCACAGCAACGGAGATTTCCGCCCATTACTACCTGGGTCAGATCTACCGCCGTGGCTACCTCGGTCAGGTGTACTCGCAAAAAGCCGTGGACGAGTTGCTGACCGCCGCCCGTGGTGGCCAGAACAGCGCAGATTTCGCCCTCGCGCAACTGTTCTCGCAGGGCAAGGGCACGATGCCCGACCCGGTCAACGCCTGGGTGTTCGCGCAACTGGCGCTGGCCAGTCAGACCCCGCAAGCGACCGAGCTTGCCGAGGCCCTCAATACACAACTGCCGCCTGAAAAGCTCGCCACCGCCAAAGACCTGTTGGCACGCGAGCAAAAAGTCCGGGGCGCTAACGCTACTCAGAACGCGATGGCATTGCAGGCCCTGCAAGAAGAAAAAGACGGTGAGGAAGCATTATGAAGTTGAATCCCCTGATGGCCGCCGGCATGGGCCTTGGCTTCACCCTGTTGTGGGCCTGCCCGACACTGGCAGCGCTGACCGAACAACCGCAAAATTTCGGTATCGAAATCAAAGCCACGGCGCAGGCCGAGGATGATCGCGATCTGGGCACCCGTTCGGGCGGCGACGTCAACGGTGTGGGCCTGGACCTGCGCCCTTGGGTCTATGGCGAGCGCGGCGACTGGAGCGGTTACGCGATGGGCCAGGTGGTCACCGCCACCGACATCATTCAGACCGACCCGCTGGAGCAGAGCAACAGCGACGGCAGCGGCACCCAGACTTCGCGTGGCACGGCCAGCGAGCGCGAAACCGACAAGACCTACGCCGCACTGCGTGAGTTCTGGATCGGCTACAGCGGTTTCACGCCCTACCCTGGCGAGATCCTGAAAGTCGGTCGTCAGCGTCTGCGTAACGACGACGGTCAATGGCACGACACCAATATCGAGGCCATCAACTGGTCGTTCGATACCACGCTGCTGCGCGCTGAACTGGGTGCTGCCCAGCGTTTCAGCGAATACCGCACCGACCTGACCGAACTGGCACCTGACGACGAAGATCGCAAGCACCTGTTCGGCTCGGTGAGCTACCAGTGGACACCAGGCCATTGGGCCGGTATCCGTGCTCACCACAGTGCCGACGACGGCAAGCTCAAGTCGCAGGGCCAGGTGCTGGATGATCTGGACAAGACCTCCAATGGCGATCTGACCTGGGTCGGCCTGCAGGCTGACAGCGATGCCTACAACTATCGCAGCAACACCAATCAGCTCAACTACTGGGGCAGCCTGACCTGGCTGAACGGAACGCGCGACGAGATCGGCGTGACCTCCGCTCCCAACGACCAGTTCATCGCCGGCGAAAAGAATAGCCGTGACATGAATGGCTGGGCCACCGACCTGGGCCTGCGCCTGCGTCTGGACCCGCAATGGCAAGTCGGCGCCGCCTACTCGCGCGCCAGCAAGGACTACGTCCAGAACGGTCTGGAAAGTAACCGCTCCAACTGGACCGGTACGCGTTCGCGCATCCATCGTTTCGGTGAAGCCTTCCAGGGCGAAATGGCCAACGTGGAAACCGGCTCGCTGTTCGCCTCCTGGCAGATGAACGAGGAATACGACGCGTCGCTGATCTACCACAAGTTCCGTCGCGTGGACGGCAACACCGGTATCGGTGGCTCGGGCATCAACGCGGTGAACGACAACCAGAACGGTACGTTCAGCTCGCTGCCGCTGGAAGACGGCAGCAAGGACCTGGGTCAGGAAATGGACCTGGTCGTGACCAAGTACTTCAAGCAAGGCCTGCTGCCGGCTTCGCTGAGCCAGTCGTTCGATGAACCTTCGGCACTGGTGCGCCTGCGCGCAGGTGTCTTCAAGCCAGGCGACGCGTATCAGAACAACGTGGACAGCTACATGCACCGCGCTGTTGTCGACGTCATCTGGCGCTTCTGATGCGAACCGCCAAAGGAGTGCCAGAGATGAACAGTCATACAAGCAACGGGCGTAGCCGACACTGGCCGCACACCCTGCTCGAAAGCGCACTGCTGACCAGCGCTCTGCTGATGGCCAGCGGTGTGGCGCTGGCTAACGCCCCTGTCGTAACCGATGCACAGAAGGCGGTGGTCAAAGAGCTCCACGAGGCCAAGACCTACACCATCACCAGCCCGCCGACCGAGCCGTTGGAAATGGCCAAGCCGGTGTTGCCCGACCTCAAGGGCTACACCGCCGAAGCCGCCCTGAAAAAGATCGTGCGCAACAAACCGGGCAAGGTCACTGTTTCGCGGATGATGGAAGAAACCGGCCTGAAGGAATTCATCGGCGGCGATAACAAGATGGCCGAATGGGTCAACCGTCAGCGCGGCATCCCGCAGGCCATCATGATTTCCGACGGCTACGTGAACCTGCAGGACCTGGCCAAAAAGGTGCCCAAGCAGTTCCTCAATGAAGTGTCGCCGGGTGTCTATGTGGCGCGCCTGCCGATCCTGGTCAAGGAGACCGGGATCTTCGAGATCGACAGCAAGACCAAGGAATTGCGTCTGTCTCAGGAAAAAGGTTCGTTCATCGTCAGCGAAGGCAAGATGCTGATCACTCACACTCAGGTCAATGCCTGGAGTGAAACCCGCAACAGCCTGGCGACCTATCGCAAGCCTGACGAGTTTCGTCCGTTCCTGCTGACCTGGGGTGGCTCGGAAACCTGGATCGCCAACACCAAAATGGCGAGCATGGGTTACGACCAGAGCAAGTCCTACGGCATCAGTATTTCCCAGTACACGCCCAACACCGCGAAGATTCTCAAGCGTGCCGAACCGACGGGCTGGATCATCGATTCAGAGTTCTCGGACATGTGGTACGGCTTCTACTGCTATGAAACCCGCGACTTCGTGGTCAAAGGCAACACCTACCGCGACAACATCATTTACGGCATTGACCCGCACGACCGTTCGCACGGTCTGATCATCGCCGAAAACGACGTTTACGGGACCAAGAAGAAGCACGGGATCATCATTTCCCGGGAAGTCGACAACAGCTTCATCTTCCGCAACAAGAGCCACAACAACAAATTGTCCGGCGTGGTTCTGGACCGTAACAGCGTCGGCAACATCGTCGCCTACAACGAGATTTACCAGAACCACACTGACGGCATCACCCTGTACGAAAGCGGCAACAACCTGCTGTGGGGCAATCGCGTGATCGCCAACCGCCGCCACGGTATCCGCGTGCGTAACAGCGTGAATATCAAGCTGTACGAGAACGTCGCCATGGGCAATGGCCTGATGGGCGTTTACGGCCACATCAAGGACTTGAGCGACACCGACCGCGACATTGAGCTCGATCCGTTCGACGCTCAGGTCTCGCTGATCATGGTTGGCGGCGAACTGTCCAGCAATGGTTCCGGCCCGCTGTCCATCGACTCGCCACTGAGTGTCGAGCTGTATCGCGTCTCGATGCTGATGCCTACCAAAGAAGTCGGCATCAGCCTCAACGGCGTCCTCGGTGAGCGCCAGGACGAAATCCTCGACCTGCTGGTACGCCAGAAGAAAGCCGTATTGATCGACCCCGTCGAAAGCCAGACCGAGCTGCGGGAATGAGGAAGGGTATTGTTATGCATGCACATCTGATCAAGCTGTTGAGCCTGTCCAGCCTCACCGCCGCCTTGATGGCCGCCGCTGGTGTCGCTCGGGCAGACGACTCGCAAGCGCCGACGTTCAAGGCCGAGCCTTGCTGCTCACTGTGCCCGGCCGCGCATGATGCGAAAAACTACACCACGCGCTATCAGCAGAACTTCACCACACTGGTCCAGGCTCAGGGCGACTGGCTGTTTCGGACTCAAGAAGACCTGCGCACCGAATTCGACACCACGCCTGCCGGCTACCGCCGCATGAAAGAACTGCACGATGCGTTCAAAAGCAAAGGCGTCGAACTGGTAGTGGTCTATCAACCGACCCGTGGTCTGGTAGATCGCAACAAGCTGTTTCCAGCCGAGCGCGACAAGTTCGACTACGACAAGGCACTGAAAAACTATCAGGCCATGCTCGGCCGCTTCAGCAAGATGGGTTACTGGGTCCCGGACCTGTCGCCGTTGACCAACGAGCAGCAGGCGCATGACTTCTACTTCCGCGGTGACCAGCACTGGACGCCTTACGGCGCACAACGCACGGCGAAGATTGTCGCTGAAACCGTGAAGAAGGTTCCGGGTTACAGCGACATCCCCAAGCGTGAGTTCGAAAGCCATATTTCCGGACGCATGGGCAAAACGGGCACTTTGCACAATATGGCGGGTCAATTGTGCGGCACCAGCTATGCGATCCAGTACATGGATCAGTTCACCACCGAACCCAAGGGTGAGGCGGGCGACGGTGACCTGTTCGGCGATTCCGGCAACCCGGAGATCACGCTGGTCGGCACCAGTCACAGCGGCAAGAACTACAACTTCGCTGGCTTCCTGCAGGAATACATGGGTGCCGACGTGTTGAACGTAGCGTTCCCTGGTGGTGGTCTGGAAGGTTCGATGCTGCAGTACCTGGGCAGTGAAGACTTCCAGAAGCGTCCGCCGAAAATTCTCATCTGGGAATTCTCGCCGCTGTATCGCCTGGATCAGGAAACCATCTATCGCCAGATGATGGCGCTGCTGGACAACGGCTGCGAAGGCAAGCCTGCGGTAATGAGCGCCAGCACCACCCTCAAGCCGGGCACCAACGAAGTGTTGGTCAATGGCAAGAATGGCATCAAGGATATCCGCAACGGCAGCAATCAGATCGATATCAAGTTTGACGATACTTCGGTGAAAGTCCTTCAAGCCAGGCTCTGGTACATGAACGGGCGTCACGAAGATCTGAAAATCGAAAAACCGGAAACGTCCGATACCGACGGACGCTTCGCGTTCGAACTGCGCGAAGACGAGGACTGGGCTAACCAGCAATTGCTGGCGCTGGAAATCCAGGGACCGGAGGCAGGCACGGCACCACAGAAAGTCGAAGCCAAAGTATGCAAACGCAACGTGTTCCCGAGCGCTGCGACACACACCGCTCAAGCCGGACTATGAGGTGACTTATGCAGACTCCTAAACTGATACGCCCTACCCTGCTGTCGATGGCAATTCTGTCATCGATGGCCTGGGCTACGGGTGCGTCCGCCGCACTGGTTCCACCCAAGGGCTATGACGCCCCGATCGAAAAAATGAAGACGGGCGATCACAATTTCAGCTGTGAAGCCATTCCAAAGCCGTACACCGACAAGCTGGTTTTCCGCAGCAAGTACGAAGGTTCGGACAAGGCACGTGCGACCCTCAACGCCGTGTCGGAAGAAGCATTTCGCGATGCGACCAAGGACATCACTGACCTTGAGCGCGGCGTCAGCAAAGTCGTGATGCAGTACATGCGTGACGGTCGTCCGGAACAGCTCGATTGCGCGCTGAACATGATGACCACCTGGGCCAAGGCCGATGCGCTGGAGTCGCGCGAGTTCAACCACACCGGCAAGTCCATGCGCAAATGGGCACTGGGCAGCATGTCCTCCGCCTACCTGCGTCTGAAGTTCTCCGAGTCGCACCCGCTGGCCAATCGTCAGCAGGACGCGAAGATCATCGAAGCATGGTTCAGCAAGCTGGCCGACCAGGTGGTCAGCGACTGGAGCAACCTGCCGCTGGAAAAAATCAACAACCACTCGTACTGGGCCGCCTGGTCAGTGATGGCAACCGCCGTCGCCACCAACCGCCAGGACCTGTTCGACTGGGCTGTGAAGGAATACAAGGTCGCCGCCAATCAGGTGGACAAGGACGGTTTCCTGCCTAACGAGATGAAGCGTCGTCAACGCGCGCTGTCGTATCACAACTACGCCCTGCCGCCGCTCGCGATGATCGCCAGTTTCGCCCAGGCCAACGGTGTCGATCTGCGTCCGGAAAACAATGGTGCCTTGAAGCGTCTGGGTGACCGTGTGCTGGCCGGCGTCAAAGACCCTTCGATTTTCGCTGAACACAACGGCGAGAAACAGGACATGACGGACTTGAAGAAAGATCCGAAATTCGCCTGGCTCGAACCGTACTGCTCGCTCTACACCTGCAGCCCGGATGTGCTGGAAGAGAAACACGAAAAGCAGCCGTTCAAGACTTTCCGCCTCGGCGGTGACCTGACCAAGGTCTACGACCCGACGCACGAGAAAGGCGACAAGGGCGACAACGACGGCTCGTGATTCACAGAGTTCTTTGTAGGAGCGAGCTTGCTCGCGAAGAGGCACGCCCAGGCGCTGAATCCGTGAGACCGGACCTCGCCTGAGCTGCTTCACCGACAAGCCGTAACGCGACGTGTTTTACCCCCCAATTTCAACGGGGGGTTTGGGGGGGCTTTGAGCCCTTGAATGTTGGACAAACGGAGAGATAAGGATGGTTTTCTCATCCAACGTGTTCCTGTTCCTGTTCATGCCGATCTTCCTCGGCTTGTACTACTTGAGCGGGCAACGCTATCGCAATCTGCTGTTGCTGATTGCCAGCTATATCTTCTACGCCTGGTGGCGTGTGGACTTTCTGGCGTTGTTCATCGGCGTGACCGTCTGGAACTACTGGATCGGTCTCAAGGTAGGCGCAGCAGGTGTGCGGACCAAACCGGCACAGCGCTGGCTGCTGCTCGGCGTAATCGTGGACCTGTGTATTCTGGGCTACTTCAAATACGCCAACTTCGGTGTGGACAGCATCAACGCAGCCATGACCTCGATGGGTCTGGAACCGTTCATCCTGACCCACGTGCTGTTGCCGATCGGTATCTCGTTCTATGTCTTCGAGTCCATCAGCTACATCATCGACGTTTACCGCGGTGACACCCCGGCCACGCGCAACCTGATCGACTTCGCTGCATTCGTCGCGATCTTCCCGCACCTGATCGCCGGCCCCGTGCTGCGTTTCCGCGATCTGGCCGACCAGTTCAACAACCGCACTCACACGCTGGACAAGTTCTCTGAAGGTGCCACGCGCTTCATGCAGGGCTTCATCAAGAAAGTGTTTATCGCCGACACCCTGGCGGTGGTCGCCGACCACTGCTTCGCCTTGCAAAACCCGACCACCGGCGACGCCTGGCTGGGTGCGCTGGCCTACACCGCGCAGCTGTACTTCGACTTCTCCGGTTATAGCGACATGGCCATCGGTCTGGGTCTGATGATGGGTTTCCGCTTCATGGAAAACTTCAAACAGCCCTACATCAGCCAGTCGATCACCGAGTTCTGGCGTCGCTGGCACATCAGCCTGTCCACCTGGCTGCGTGACTACCTGTACATCACGCTGGGCGGCAACCGTGGCGGCAAGGTCGCGACCTACCGCAACCTGTTCCTGACCATGCTGCTCGGCGGTCTGTGGCACGGTGCCAACGTCACCTACATCATCTGGGGTGCCTGGCACGGCATGTGGCTGGCGATCGAAAAAGCGGTCGGTATCAACACCAAACCCTACAGTTTCAACCCGATCCGCTGGGCACTGACCTTCCTGCTGGTGGTCATAGGCTGGGTCATCTTCCGCGCTGAAAACCTGCATGTCGCCGGTCGTATGTACAGCGCCATGTTCAGCTTCGGCGAGTGGCAGCTGTCGGAACTCAACCGCGCCAGCCTGACCGGTCTGCAAGTGGCAACACTGGTGGTGGCGTATCTGACGCTGGCGTTCTTCGGTCTGCGCGACTTCTACCAGAACCGCGAAAAAGACACCGGCAAGAGCGCCAAGGCTGACGGTCCTGCGACCGCCCAACCGGGCACCATCAAGGCCGTTCCCGGCGATGCTCCCGGCAGTCTGCACCTGCCAGGTTACACCGTGGGCAGCGAAGCCCAGGTGCAGCCCGCGTACTGGGTTGCCGACTGGCCACGTTACGCCATGCGTGCACTGATCCTGCTGCTGTTCGTGGCTTCGATTCTCAAACTCTCGGCGCAAAGCTTCTCGCCGTTCCTTTACTTCCAGTTCTGAGGAGCCTGACATGACCCGTTCATTACGAATCCTCTATATCGCCATCTTCCTGGCCATTCTGCTGGTCCTGGGCGTCTGGTCGCTGCGCAGCTTCAGCACCTTCTCGACGTCGGCCGAGACCACTGTGCTCAACGGCAAATGGACCAAGGCGGCGGAAACTCATTACGACGATGAGTTCCCGATCAAGCGCCTGGGCACCAACCTCTGGGCGGCGCTGGATTTCAAACTGTTCAACGAAGGTCGTCCGGGCGTAGTGCTCGGCAAGGACCAGTGGTTGTACACCGACGAAGAGTTCGACGCGGTTGCCAACGGCGAGCAGAACGAAGCCGACAACCTGGCGATCATTCAGGGTGTGCGTGACGCGCTGGAAAAACAGGGCACCAAACTGGTCCTGGCGATTGTTCCGGCAAAAACCCGTCTGTACCCGGAGCACATCGGTGACAGCAAGCCTGCCAGCCTGCACACCGACCTGTATCAGCAGTTCCACGCTCAGGTCGCCAAGGCCGGGATCTTTGCCCCGGACCTGTTGGCACCGCTGCAAGCTGCCAAGCAACAGGGCCAGGTTTTCCTGCGCACCGACACCCACTGGACGCCAATGGGTGCCGAAGTCGCCGCGCAGCAACTGAGCGCCGCGATTGCCCAGAAAACACCACTGGAAGGTGAACCTGAGCAGTTCGTCACACAAGCCAAGGGAACCGAAGCCTACAAAGGTGACCTGACTACATTCCTGCCGCTCGATCCGCTGTTCAGCAACATGCTGCCCAAGCCGGACGAGTTGCAGAAACGCAGTACCGATCCGGTAGCAGGCGAAGCGGCAGGCGGTGACGCACTGTTCGCAGACAGCGACATCCCGGTGGGTCTGGTGGGCACCAGCTACAGCGCCAACCCTAACTGGAACTTCGTCGGTGCCTTGAAAGAAGCGCTGCGCAGCGATGTCGTCAACTACGCCGAAGACGGCCATGGCCCGATTCTGCCGATGCTCAAGTACCTGCAGACCGATGCTTTCAAGAACACCCCGCCGCAAGTGGTGATCTGGGAATTCCCGGAGCGCTACCTGCCGGCACACAACGATCTTGGCGAGTTCGATCCGAAGTGGATCGCCGAGCTGAAGAAATCGCGTGACACCCAAGAAAACGTGGCGCTCAACGCCAAACAATCCGAGTCGCCCAACCGGGCGCAAAACTGAGAGGACTGACTCATGACTTTTAACACTACTGCCAACCGTTCGGCCGCAAAACGCATTTTCAAAACCTGCGCAATGGCCGCAGGTCTGGGCCTGATGTCCCTGCAGGCTTTCGCCGGTGACTCCGCCCTGTACGGCCCGACCGCACCAAAAGGCTCGACCTTCGTGCGTGTCTACAACGCCAGCAACGCCGAAATCAGCGCCACCGTTGGCAACACCAACCTCAACGAAGTCGCGCCACTGGGCAGCACTGCGTTCAGCTTCATGCCACAGGGCGACTACACCGCCAAGCTGGGCAGCCAGAGCCTGCCGGTGAAACTGGCGGGTGATCACTACTACACCATCGTCAACAACGCCAGCGGCAAACCGCAGCTGGTTGAAGAGCCGCCGTTCAAGAACAAGCAGAAATCCCTGGTTCGCGTTCAGAACCTCAGCGACAAGTCCCTGACTCTGAAAACCGCCGACGGCAAGACCGAAGTGGTCAACGCCGTAGCGGCCAAAGGCACCGGCGAGCGTGAGATCAATCCGGTCAAAGTCAGCCTGGCGCTGTACGACGGCGACAAGAAAGTCACCGATGTGAAACCAGTGGCACTGGAGCGTGGCGAAGCCGCTGTGCTCTACATCACCGGCAGTGGCAGCAGCCTCTCGCCAGTGTGGGTCAAGCCACCGGTCGCAACCCGCTAAACGGATTATGCAGGTCGGTTCAGGGCATCAGCGTTGAACCGACCCGCGCGGAACAAGAACAAGACAGAAACGACAGACACCTCGTACGGCCCTAATTGAATGCTTTTGGAGAAACAAAATGATTCCAGTTATCTTGTCAGGCGGTAGTGGTTCACGACTCTGGCCGCTTTCGCGTAAACAATTCCCTAAACAGTTCCTGGCGTTGACCGGCGAGCACACCCTGTTCCAGCAAACCCTGGAGCGTCTGGTGTTCGAGGGCATGCAGGAGCCTATCGTGGTCTGCAACAAGGACCACCGTTTCATCGTCAACGAGCAACTGGCTGCACTGAACCTGGAAACCCAGGCGATCCTCATGGAACCGTTCGGCCGCAACACCGCGCCAGCCGTTGCCCTGACCGCCATGAAGCTGGTCAACGAAGGCAACGACGGCCTGATGCTGGTACTGCCAGCCGACCACGTCATCGAAGACCAAAAAGCCCTGCAACGCGCACTGGCACTGGCGACCGTCGCCGCAGAACGTGGCGAAATGGTGCTGTTCGGCGTACCGGCCAACAAGCCTGAAACCGGCTACGGCTACATCAAGTCCACCGCCGATGCCCTGCTGCCGGAAGGCGTCAGCCGCGTGTCGCAGTTCGTCGAAAAGCCTGACGAAAAACGCGCCAGGGAATTCGTCGAAGCCGGTGGTTACTACTGGAACAGCGGCATGTTCCTGTTCCGCGCCAGCCGCTTCCTGGAAGAGCTGAAAAAGCACGATCCGGACATCTACGACACCTGCCTGCTGACCCTTGAGCGCAGCGTGCAGGACGGCGATGCGCTGGAAATCGACGCTTCCACCTTCGCCTGCTGCCCGGACAATTCCATCGACTACGCGGTCATGGAAAAAACCCAGCGCGCCTGCGTCGTACCGCTGTCGGCCGGCTGGAGCGATGTCGGCTGCTGGTCGTCGCTGTGGGAAGTCAACGCCAAGGACGCCAACGGCAACGTCACCAAGGGCGACGTCGTCATCCAGGACAGCCGCAACTGCATGATCCACGGCAACGGCAAACTGGTGTCGGTGATCGGTCTGGACAACATCGTGGTCGTCGAAACCAAGGACGCGATGATGATTGCCCACAAGGACAAGGTCCAGGGCGTCAAGCAGATGGTCGCCACCCTCAACGAACAGGGCCGCACCGAGACCCAGAACCACCTCGAAGTGTACCGTCCGTGGGGCTCCTACGATTCGGTGGACATGGGCGGTCGCTTCCAGGTCAAGCGCATCTCCGTCAAGCCGGGTGCCTGCCTGTCGCTGCAGATGCACCACCACCGCGCCGAACACTGGATCGTGGTATCCGGTACTGCGCAGGTGACCTGTGACGAGAACGTGTTCCTGCTCACCGAAAACCAGTCCACCTACATCCCGATCGCCTCGGTCCATCGCCTGCGCAACCCAGGCAAGATCCCGTTGGAAATCATCGAAGTGCAATCGGGCAGCTACCTGGGCGAAGACGACATCGAGCGTTTCGAAGATATCTACGGTCGTTCGAACGCGCTTGAAGCGGGTGTGAAGACGCAAACTATCGCTCGTTGATAGGGTTTTAGCTGCACGCTACATAGCCTCCGGCGACTCATTGTTGCCGGGGGCTTTTTCATTTGCATAGGTATGCTTGCTTATACACATTCATAACCCGCCAGGTACTTACAGTTCTGTAAACCTCAAGTCCCTGCAACCTTAAATACGCGGCTATTAGCCACTGTCATTTCTGTCAGTAGTACTACCTGCCCACCATGGTTAGGATTGTTTGAACGCAGCCAGCCAACGCTGCACGTTCAAACAGGAGCTATCCGATATGGCTACGCCATCTGCACCCACCCTCCCGACCCCGGTTGTACAAGGAGCGTCAGCAAAAAAAGAAATCTCGTTGAGTAAAGGCATCGTTCTGGAATTACCCGCATTCAAAGACCCACGCTGTACCTTCGTCATACTGAACCTGGTCAATGCAGATAACAGCAACCGTCCGCTGTTATCAGGCTCATCGCCCATAACATCAGGTGAACCAACAATCATAACGCTTGAGAATACAGGCACGGATCCATCCATGATCTTTAAACCGACCCACAAGGCCAGGATTACCGGCACTGTGCAGGTGACAGATATGGACACTTGGCCCGATACCCCGGAATCTGCCGTTTACAGCTTTATTGAGTAATATCAGCCTGGCGCGAAGAGACCTCGGTGAGCATCGGAGTTTCTTTGACCTGTCTCATGTACCGTCATTGGTCAACCACACTGGTTTCTGTAGGATGTCCGGCACTGCCCCCTGCTGGAGACCTGCATGTTTATCGGCATCCTGTTGATCCTGACCTGGCTTGTGTTGTTATTGCGCTACCCCGCCAAGGCCTTGCCGGTCTCGTTGGCTGCGGCGGTCGGGCTTGGGGTCGTGGCGGCTGTGGTGATCTGGCAGGACAGCCAGGAAACGCGCCAGCTTGAGCGCCTGGAAATCCGCCTCGGATACGATCCGCAAGGCTGCCCGGCAGATCGTCCCTTGCAGGTCAGCATCACCAATACCAATCAGGTCGCGTTGCAGGAACTGCGCTGGCGGATCGCGGCCTATGCGCCCGGCGACTCGGTGAATCTGGCGGATAACACCTACACCTCTGCACGCTACCGCGGCCCCGGCGAACTTCAGGCCAAAGGTACGTGGCAGGATTGCGTGCCACTGCCTGCACTGCGCAATGGCTATCGCCCGCAAACCCTGGAATTTCGCGCAGAACATCTACAAGGCAGTTTCTCGGACTGACCACAAGGATCTCCCTCATGCCCATCGCTTTGATTACAGGCTGTTCCAGCGGAATCGGTCGTGCACTGGCCGATGCGTTCAAGGCCACTGGCTATGAAGTCTGGGCCACTGCACGCAAGGCCGAGGATGTCGCTGCACTCAGTGCCGCAGGCTTCATTGCCGTGCAGCTGGATGTCAACGACGGACTGGCGCTGGAGCAACTGGCCGTCGGCCTGGAGCACAGCGGTCTGGATGTGTTGATCAATAACGCTGGCTATGGCGCGATGGGGCCGCTGCTCGACGGCGGCGTGGATGCCTTGCAGCGGCAGTTTGAAACCAATGTGTTTTCCGTCATCGGCGTTACCCGCGCGCTGTTTGCGGCGCTGCGTCGCAACAAAGGCCTGGTAGTCAATATCGGTAGCGTTTCAGGTGTATTGGTCACCCCTTTTGCGGGTGCTTACTGCGCTTCCAAGGCCGCGGTGCATGCCCTCAGCGATGCGCTGCGTCTGGAGTTGGCACCATTTGGCGTACAGGTGATGGAGGTCCAGCCCGGCGCCATTGCTTCAAGCTTCGCAAAAAACGCCAGTCACGAAGCCGAGCAGTTGATCAGCGAGCAATCACCCTGGTGGCCGATCCGCGAAGGCATTCGCGCACGCGCCAAGGCTTCACTGGACAACCCTACACCCGCAACAGAATTCGCCCGCGACCTGCTCAAAGCCGTGCAACACACCCATCCGCCACGCCTTCTGCGTCTTGGCAACGGCTCACGCCTACTGCCGCTGATGGCGTGGTTGCTGCCCAAAGGGCTACTGGATATGGGCCTGAGAAAACGCTTTGGATTGAACACCGACTTGTGACGCAGAGCGTCACGAACTGCATTCCCACGCTGGAGCGTGCGGAACGATCACCTGCCTATCGTGCAACGCTCCGATTCGTCAATCCCAATGCTGGAGCGTAGGAAGCGATCATCGCAATTATCGTGCGACGCTCCGCGTCGCATGCCGTTCTGGACGCTCTGCGTCCTCAAGCATCAGCCGCCTACCGGCCTGACGATCACCGTGCAGGTCATCCCCGCCACCAGCACCGCTGTTCTGTAGCCGAGTCTTGTAACTATCGTGCGACGCTCCGCGTCGCATGCCGTTCTGGACGCTCTGCGTCCTCGAGCATCAGCCGTCTATCGGCCTGACGATCACCGTGCAGGTCATTCCCGCCGCCAGCACCGCTGTTCTGTAGCCGAGTCTTGTAACTATCGTGCGACGCTCCGCGTCGCATGCCGTTCTGGACGCTCTG